>JBDOIB010000427.1:0-3340 GCA_041082155.1 Thermodesulfobacteriota bacterium
TCAAGGGCTTTCTCGCGATTTTCAGCCAGAAAGATCTGATAATCCTCCGCAAGCGCCCACTTCATCTGGGTCGCAATCGCCCCCTCATCCTCTATGATGAGAAGTTTCGACTTTTCCCGATCCAGGGAAGATTGGAATGATGGAATATTGGAATACTGGGTCATTCTATAAAAACCTCCTGCCAGTTCCCACTCTTATATTTTCTAAGGTTACCTCCCCTTAGATTAAGGGGAGGTGAGGAGGGGTTATTTTTGATTCCAATTCGTCAAAAATACCTTCCATATTAAGTAATACTTCATGATCCCAAAATCTTATGACTTCAATACCCTGCGCTTTAAGATATTTTGAACGAATGGCATCGTATCTCTTGATTTTGCACTGGTTGTGCTGTCCGCCATCCAATTCTATTGCAATTTTCATTTTAGGACAATAAAAATCTAAAATGTAAGGACCAATACTATATTGTCGAAAAAATTTCATTCCATGGAATTGCTTATTCCGAAGGCGCGCCCAGAGAGCCTTTTCTGCATCTGTTTGATTATGCCTTAATTCCCGTCGCCGTATCTTTAATGTTGGGTCATTCTTAATAAATTTCATAACTCCCCCTCCCCCCTCTTATTTTTAAGAGGGGGATACACCCTTTCATTCTCCTAATCCCTTACACCAAACGCATAACTGCTTTGCCCTCTGCGCTTTGCGAGCATTTGATTGCAACCTATAATCCGCAACTCGGAATCCACCAATTAAGAATCTTTCTTACTTCTCACCTCATCTTTTATTCTTTTTACGTGAC
The DNA here is from genome assembly GCA_041082155.1 of Thermodesulfobacteriota bacterium. Taxonomy (GTDB): domain Bacteria; phylum Desulfobacterota; class BSN033; order BSN033; family UBA1163; genus CALIBK01. Next base: position 794 of record JBDOIB010000427.1, read on the forward strand.
CTCTTCCTAATCCTTTGACTTCACAGCCCAATTCAAAATACCTCCGGATTTTGGCATCGTCAAGGATTCCAAAGCAGTCGATCACCGCAATGGGTCCTCCTGCATTCGCCACCACTTCATCCGGGTCGAGATCCAGGTAGTGTTTATGCCTGACCGCAAAGATTACTGCATCTACATCAAAAAGAGCTTTCTTTAAGTCCTGCTCAATTCGAAGCTCCTTCAGCTTCTCCTGTCCTCGGAAGAATCTCTTTAAACTCCTCGAGTCCCCCGGGTATTCATCCTGCATCTCAAACTCCCACCAGCGCATCACATAAGGATCGTGCACTCTTATATCTGCTCCCATCTCTGTAAGTCGCCGGACAATTAATTCAGATCCACTATAGCGCGTATCGCCCACATCTTCTTTATAAGAAGCGCCGAGCAAAAGAATTTCTGCTGCCGCTATCGGTCTACCCATATTCCGCAAAGCATCTCGAGTGAGTTGTGCCACATGCAGGGCTCTGGTATCATTGATGTCAATGGCCAGAGGAGTGATTTTGAAAATATCGTCTTGCCACCCATGAATATGTTGATACGCCCATATGCCCAGACCACCATCCTTCGGAAGACAGTATCCCCCAATTCCAGGACCCGGGAAAATGATGTTGTTGTGCGTGGGTCTTACTTTTATTGCATCGATAACTTTAATCAAATCCACTCCATTTCTCTCTGCAAAAAGACTCCACTCGTCAAGAAAGGCAAGGATGGTTGCGCGAAAACTGTTCTCCACAATCTTGGCTGTCTCCGACTCAATGGGACGATCAAGCACCGTTAAAGGATATTTTTCGGTATTGATGATTTCGCTTAAAAATTTAACTACTCGCCTTTTCGCTTCCTCATTGACCCCACTACAGACCCTCCAGAATTCCCGGATACTTGTCACATAATTCCTCCCCGGCATCACCCGCTCGAAACTATGGGCTAAAAGGGGATCGCTGATTATTCCTCTTTTCTTGAATGCCTTTTTAATAATGGGGTAAGCGATCTGCTCGGTGGTTCCTGGAGCTACAGTGGTTTCGATCAATATAAGTGCTTCTGGAGGAACATGTTCGGCCATTTTTTCTATCGATTCCTCAAGAGCCTCCATATCCGCCCTTCCGGTACGCACGTTTCCTAAGGATTCTTTTATATAATCACATTGAATATCTACAACCACCACATCGGCGAACTTCAGCGCCTCATAGGTATAGGTGGCGGTAAGGGTCTTTTTCTCATTTACACAACGATCAATCATTGGAGCCACTTCCGGATCCTCGGAACTGACCGGAGACTGGCCACGATTGATCCATGGAATCTTCCAGAAACTTCTCGTGCTCGGTCGCTGCATGCCGATGACAAACTTATTGGGTGTTCCATCTTTTTTATCCACAGTGTCCGCAATAACGGCTGCCATCACGGCTCCAACAAACCCGAGGCCCATCACGACTACGATCTCTCGCCCCAGTTCCTTCTGTTCTCTCACCCTTTCCTGTAATCTCAGGAATTCTCTCTGATAATCCTCGAGCTCGGGAAGCCTGAATCTCTCCCCCGTCGGACTTAATGAATATTCCACCATCTCTTCTCCTTTATAATGGATTCTTTTTTGCCCATTAATTGAAAAGTTTATTCTAAATCATTCGTTTAAATACTATCAATTTTTTCTGGATTCCCGCCTTCGCGGGAATGACAGGGTCACGCAGGACGAGAATTATGTAATTTTTAGAATAGTCATTCCTGCCCCGATCTTCATCGGGATAACCTTCAGCAGGTATCCAGTAATTTTATTTCAAAACAAATTCATATAAATCTTCCCAGGATGGATTATTTTGTTCAATTAACTTCAATTTCCATGCCCTTCTCCATTTCTTGATTTGTTTTTCCCTTTGGAAAGCAGATTCCCAAGAGTCATGGACTTCATACCAAACTAAACGGTGAACATTGTATTTACTCGTAAAACAATCCACCAAATTGTTCTTATGCTCATATATTCGTCTGGGTAAGTCTGAAGTAACTCCTGTATATAAAGTACCATTCCTTTTGTTGCAAAGAATGTAAACATAAAATTGTTTTATCAATTAATTTCTCCAGATTCCTGCTTTCGCGTGAATGACGAAGAAGTTAAGCAAAATTATTTACTTATTGAACTCTCGGCCTACTTAAAGGATTTTTAAAAAGAATCTTTTCACTTCCAAATTTATCCTTAACCCTATATGGGATATGTCATTCCCGCGCAGGCGGGAATCCAGAAAAAATGTTCAAATACTGGATTCCTGTTTTTCCATCTGATGCGAACCGCTCTCTTGAACCCTTGCCCCCTCGAACCCTCGACCCCTTGACCCCTTGAACTCTCGAACCCTTGAACCCTTAATTAGTAAGGAAGCGAGGTGATCGGCAAAAAAACCCGAAACTCGGTTCCCTTTCCCACTTCACTTTCGACCTCGATCCTTCCTCCATGAGCCTCAACAATCATTTTACTCTGGTAAAGACCAATCCCCATGCCTGTCTTTTTGGTTGTTTTAAAAGGTTTAA
>JBDOIB010000431.1:0-1430 GCA_041082155.1 Thermodesulfobacteriota bacterium
CCCAAAGGGTCTCTCCGCTCCCCTTTTTCTTACCTAATAGAGTAATTTGATTGGAATATCCTTGAAGATTTTCTCCGAGAATTAACTTTACGATTGTAGACTTGCCTGATCCATTCGGGCCTAAGATCGCCCAGTTTTCCCCTCGTCTCATGACCCAGTTCAATCGATCGAGCACAATTCGACCATTGTAGTGAACTGTTGTATCCTTCATCTCAATCAGAACCTCTGGGACTTTGGAAGAATTCTCTTGAAAGGCAAGGGTATATGGAAGGGATTCCTTGTCTTTTAAGATTGGAGTAGCACGATACCTCCCTTGATACTTTTCAAGAAAGAGGGGATATCCATAGAGTTCACTTAAATTTTCTGAGGTTAAAACGATTTCCTTTGGACCTCGCATAAAAAACTGTCCCTCTTTGATTAAAAGGACATGGGTAATTCGGGGTAAAATCTCTTCCAATCGATGAACTACCAGTATGATTCGTAATTCCGTCTCCATTAGATGATGAATCGAGGTGGCTAAGGATTTTTGAGAGGGTTCATCAAGCCCATCAAAAGGTTCATCCAGAATAAGAAGTTTTGGAGATTTCATTAATGCCCGACCGATGAGAAGCTTTCGCATCTCTCCTGTAGAAAGAGAAGTAATGGATTGGGAAAGAAGAGATTGGAGGTTTAGGGTATTAGCGATTGCCACACATCTTTTTTCATCTTCTTGTGTAACGGGACGATTTCCCATTATCCCAGAGAGGAGGATATCTTTGGTGGTGGTAATTTCGTCCTTCTTATTAGCAAATGTTCTTAGTTCTTCCTGCCTTTCTTCGTGCTCTATAAGACGTTGATGGGTTTCAAAGGAGACATACCCAATGAACTCATTAATGGAGTTCATTCGAGATTCGGGGTGGGAGTCTAAGAAGTGATATAGAATTCGGCCATTTTGGAGAAGAACTCCTCCCCATAAAGACCGCACAAGGGTGGATTTTCCTGAACCATTAGGACCAAGGATGGCCCAATGTTCATCCGAATGGATTCTCCAAAAACTATCCTGGAAAAGGATTCGTTGCTGAACCCGAAGGGTTATATTTTCAAGGGTCAAAAAAGGTTCTTTCATTCCCATGATTTATCAAATACTTATCTAATGGATTGAATTTAGAAAAAAGAAGAATTGGTAAAAAGGGTGGTTAGGCCTCTCGTTTCCAGTTTTCGGGGCGGAGTTCCCTTACTTTTTCACCTGCCTTCCACATCTCCATATTCGCCATCTCAGCAAGCTCGGCGTTAAGTTTTTCTCGATAATCCGGTTGGCTATTTTTTTCAAGAACAATCCTCGCCTCGGTTCCATCGGCTACCCTTTCATAAAGTTCCGCAAAGAGAGGTTCCACAGCCTTTCGAAATCTTCCCTTCCAGTCTAAGGCCCCTCGTTGGGCCGTCGTGCTGCA
>JBDOIB010000432.1:0-3518 GCA_041082155.1 Thermodesulfobacteriota bacterium
TATCAGGCGGAAGGAACTTTTTTTCTCGGCCCACCGACGTGTCATTGTGGACTACAGGCTGTCGGAGGGGAAGGGGAACAGGTATCATCTATCAGTGGCTTCCATGAGTTTAAGAGATTGATTAAAGGAAGCCAGATTTTTTATTTGGAGGAGCTCATATGAGAAGAGGAAAGGTGAGATCGGGGGCAGATATTTATAGGATAAAGGCCACTTTGAGTGATTTTTTTGGGAGGGTGAGGGGTCAGCCCTATCGGGTGATAGGGGTCCCAGGGGATTCTACCCTTTATAGTTTGGCGGAGGCAATTGTGGGGAGTTTTGGTTTTGATTTTGATCATAGTTTTGGGTTTTATGACAATCTCGAGAGGTGGTCTCGTTCGAAGGAGGGTTATGAGTTATTTTCGGATTTGGGCGAGGAGAGTGAGTTTGAAGGGGTCAAGAAAACGAAGGTGAGTCGGGTATTTGATCGGGTGGGCAAGAGGATGCTCTTTCTTTTTGATTATGGAGATGAGTGGCATTTTGTGACTGAGCTGGAAGGGGTTGGAGCTGCTGAGGAAGGGGTGAGATATCCGGCCATTCTTGAGTCTGTAGGGAAGGCCCCTCCACAGTATGGGGAAGAGGAGGAATGAGAGTCAAGACCTGGGTAGTGGATCTCAGGCATTTTCTGACGGAGGATGGAAGTCTGGCGGAGATGCCCAGACCTGCGGTGAGACTTGCGACTTATTTTGGCCAGATTGTCAGAGCCGTAACCCTTAGAGGCAATGATTCTCTTTCGACCGGTGTTCGGTGTCGTAGAAGGCCTTCTCGCAGGTTATGCCCCGGGGAGATTATTGCATTTATAGATGACCAGAGTGAGTCTGCGATTGTTTGGGCCTGTCCGGTTTGTGGGGACAACGGGATTATTTCGGGATGGGGAGGGACGTTCTGGGACTGGTCGGTGAATGCCTGAACAAAGATTTTTAATAAGAGAGGGGTGATTGGAGATGAGGGGATTAAGGCAGTTTGCCTTAATAGGGGGTTTAATCTTTTCTTTATTTTTTTCTCAACCTTTTATTTCTGGAGGGGCAGCGATGGAGATATCCACTTCTGCGTTTAAGGATGGAGGCAAGATTCCTATTCAGTATGTTATGCTGGGGGCCGGGGGAAAGAACATTTCGATTCCTCTTTCGTGGAAGAATGTTCCCCCTGGAACAAAATCTTTTGCCATTTCGATGGTAGATATTCACCCTGTGGCTCAGAATTGGGTTCACTGGTTGGTGATCAATATTCCTTCCGGTGAGAGTTTTCTGGAGGAGGGGGCTTCAAGAAAGAAGATGCCTGAGGGTTCTATGGAGTTGAGGAACTCCTTTGGGGATATGGGGTATGGAGGACCCCAGCCTCCCCGGGGGACGGGGGATCATTCTTATGTCATTACGCTTTATGCACTGACCGTAGAGAGGCTTGATTTAAAGCCAGAGAGTTCTCTCTCTTCATTTAAGAAAGCCATAGAAGGGAAGGTTATTGCCACTGCATCGATTACGGGGAAGTTCGGGCGGTAAGGGGGCATCAATATTTTTTATCTCCTTCGAATTCTTTTTGAACCTCCATTTGGTAATCTAATCGAAGGGAAGATTTAATTTTAAGGATTACGATTAAGGTGCGTCGTTATCTTATCTTTTTTTCTGCTGGATTAGGGCTTCTAATGTACTCGATTGATACGACTGTAGTAGCGGTTGCCTTTCCTCATTTTATCCGAGATCTTCACACTAATATTTTATGGGCCCCCTGGACGATTTCGATCTATTTGGTTGCTGTGACCAGTATGATGCCTCTGATAGCGAATTTGAGTGATAGTTTTGGTCGTAAAAGGGTCTTTCTTCTCTCTTATTCTTTTTACTCTTAGCTCTATGGCCTGTGGGTTGGCCCCAAATATCTACAGTTTGATTGTCTTCAGGTTCCTTCAAGGGATAGGAGGGGCAAGTTTTCTACCCACGGCGGCAGGGATTGTGAGTGATCAGTTTTCGGAGCACCGAGAGAGAGCGATTGGGTTATTTACCAGTATTTTCCCTATAGGTGGGATTGTGGGCCCTAATCTAGGGGGTTGGATTGTGGGCCAGTATTCCTGGCGATATATCTTTTATATCAATATTCCTATCGGGATCGGCCTGATTATTCTGATTATGGTTCTGCTGAAGGATTCGGAAAGGGCTTTTCAACCCTCTATAGACTGGAAGGGAACTTCATTTTTCTTTGGGGCCATCTTTTTCCTGATGTTCGGGTTAAATCTTCTTGTGGAGGAGTTTTCTATTTCACGGCTCATACCCAGCAGTTTTTTTCTTGCCATCAGTTTTTTATTTCTTCTTTCATTTTTTCGTCATGAGAGAGGGCAATCCAATCCGATTCTGGATGTGGCTTTATTGCGCTCGAGGCCTTTTCTGGCAGCGAACTTCTATAATATGATTATTGGGGCTGGGGTTTTTGGAGTCTTTTCTTTTATTCCTCTTTATGCCACTTCCGTGCATAAGCTCTCAACACTTGCTAGCGGGATGATCTTGGCCCCTCGCTCAATCGGAACCATACCTGCCTCGGCGGTCACGAGTTTTCTCCTCCGCAGATGGGGTTATCGAAGGCCTATGGTGGTAGGTTTAATTCTGATCTCTGTATCGACTCTTCTTTTGGCGGATCAGGGATTTCGATTATTAAGGGGATTAGGGATTTGTTTGGGAATTCCTGAAATGCTGGCTCTCCTGATCATGGGGACAGGGATTGGGATGGGTATTGCCCTTCCTGCTTCCAATAATGCGTGTATTGAGTTAATGCCAGAGAGGGTAGCTACGATCACAGGGCTTCGGGGAATGTTCAGAGCCGTGGGTGGGGCTTTTGGGATTTCCTTAATTACGATGATTCTTCATTTAAGTTCAACTCCGCAGAGAGGGTTCAGCCTTACCTTTACTTCTTTTGGATTAGGACTTTTACTGGCAATTCCTCTGGTTTTTCTCATGCCTTCAGGAAGAGCCCGAAATTGAATTGACTCAGATATAGAGACAAGAATAGAGTATTCTTATCCCGAGGAAGCTGGCTACGGCCAATACACCCGAGATAGGAATGGTTATAAGCCAGGCAAGGAGGATATTTTTAACCATTCCCCATCTTACAGCTTTCGCCCTGTAGCCTGCTCCAACTCCCATGATACTTGAGGATAGAACATGGGTTGTGGAAACGGGGCCTCCCACCAGAGAGGCTCCAAGGATGACCAGGGCTGAGGAGGTCTGGGCAGAGAAGGCATGGATTGATTTCAGCCGGTAGATCTTTGAGCCTATGGTTTTGATGATAGACCATCCTCCACTGTAAGTACCCAGTGCAGTTGCCATCCCGCAGCTTCCTACCACCCATAGAGGGGGATCAAAGCTCTGGAGGTGTCCGAATAGAAGAAGGGACATGGAGATGAGACCGATTGATTTTTGGACATCGTTTGCTCCGTGGCTCAAGGCAAGAGCGATGGAAGAGGGGATTTGCATTTGATTAAAAAAGGAATTGGCTCT
>JBDOIB010000434.1:0-1158 GCA_041082155.1 Thermodesulfobacteriota bacterium
GGACAGGGAGAACGATATCGCAGGGGTCTGGCTTCCAGGAGCCCTGGAGAAGAAGTATCCGAATGCTGGAAAAGAGTGGGGATGGTTCTGGCTTTTTCCAGCAAAATCGCTCTCGGTCGATCCAAGAAGTAATACCGTAAGAAGACATCATGTTCATCCAGCAGCACTTCAGAAAGCATTCAAAGTGGCTATGGCAAAGGCTGGGATTACAAAGCAAGCCTCGGTGCATACGTTGAGGCACAGTTTTGCAACTCATCTTCTTGAAAAGGGATATGATATCAGGACGATTCAAGAGTTACTTGGTCATAGAAATCTTCAAACGACCATGATCTATACGCATGTTGCCTCGAAAAATATTCTTGGAGTAAAAAGTCCTCTGGACAGATAGAGAGATTATCATTTACAAAGTGATCGGAAAGGAGAGAGAATTTGAAAGAGGCCGTTATTATTGGTGCGGTGAGGACTCCTGTGGGAAGGTATATGGGGGCCCTCAAAGAGGTGCCTGCCTACGATTTAGCTGTTTTGGTTTTAAATGAGGTGGTGAAGAGAGCGGGTATCAGCCCTGAGGAGGTGGACGAGGTCATTTTAGGTCAATCCTATCAGAGCGGGGAGTATGTGAATATTGCTCGAATGGCGCTGCTGAAGGCAGGATGGCCGGAATCTATTCCTGGGATCACTTTGGATCGTCGATGCTGTACGGGTTTGGATGTGGTCTGTTTTGGGGCGATGGAGATTTGTTCGGGGAATTCGGAGGTGGTGGTGGCGGGTGGGGTGGAGAGTATGAGCAATGCGGAGTTTTATCTTCCAGGGGAGATCAAGTGGGGGATTGGAGGGAAGAGGGGGATGCCCCGGGGGCATGGGGATTTATCTCTCTGGGGGATTCCTCTTTATGATCGGATTCAGAGGGCGAGGGTGATGAGTCAGCCGATTGAGCGTTATGGGGTTCTTCCGGCGATGATGTCGTGGGCTGAGACGGCGGCGAAGGAGGAGGGGATTTCGAGGCAGGAGTGTGATCTCTGGGCCTTTTGGAGTCATCAAAAGGCTTGTCGGGCGATGGAAGAGGGTCGGTTCCGGGAGGAGATTGTTCCGGTTCCGGTTCCCAAGGGTGAGAAGGATGTAGTATTGATAGATCGAGATGAGGGTCCGAGATCAGATACG
>JBDOIB010000438.1:0-7681 GCA_041082155.1 Thermodesulfobacteriota bacterium
TTTTCCCCTAAAGTAATTCGAAGGGGAATTCCAATGAGATCTGCGTCCTTGAATTTCACCCCAGGGGTTTCCTCTCGATCATCATATAAAATTTCGATGCCCTCTTTAGAAAGAGCCTGATAGAGCTCTTCGGCGGTTTGTCGAATAAGCTCGATTTTTAAGTTTACGGGAAGAAGGAGAACCTGGAAAGGAGCGATGGGCATGGGAAAGACAATTCCATTTTCGTCATAATACTGCTCAATCGCAGCCGCCACGGTTCTTCCAATCCCAATTCCATAGCAACCCATGACCATTTCTCTCTCCTGACCTTGTGGATCGACAAAGGTGGCTCCCATGAGTTTACTGTATTTTGTACCAAGTTTAAAGGTGTGTCCTACCTCAATCCCTTTATCCAAACGAGTTTCTCCCTTACAGTGAGGACAGAGATCCCCTGGGGCAAATTTCCGTATATCAGCAAATTTGGAGACCTGAACATCACGGTCCAGGTTGACGTGGATCAGATGATAATCCACTTCGTTTGCACCTGTGACAAAATTAACCATTCCTTCAATATCCAGATCTGCCAGAATCGGGATGGAGATTCCCAAAGGGCCTGCAAAACCCTTTGGAGCCCGGGTAATCTCCTCGACCGTCCTTTCACCAGCCAGTTGAAGGTGTTCCACTTCAAGAACCCCTTTTAATTTTTTCTCACTGATCTCATGATCACCTCTCACCAGAGCAGCGATAGGCCCTTTTTCTGTCTCAAAGATAAGGGTTTTGACTAAGTCTTTTGGGGAGACTTTAAGAAATTGAGTAACCTCTTCGACCGTCCGTTTCCCCGGGGTGTAGACCTTTTCAAGGGGTTGAAAAAGAGTTGAAGATTGGTCCTTCCTCTCCCTTTGAGATCGTTGAAAGTCAGCCTTCTCAATATTTGCCGCATAGGAACAGCGCGTGCAACTGACAATGGTCTCTTCCCCTGTGGCGGCAAGAACCATGAATTCGTGAGAGTAAGTCCCACCAATCAAACCGGATTCTGCCTCTACAATCTTAAATCTTAATCCACATCGGCTGAAAATTCGCGTATAGGCTTCCACCATCTTTTGGTAGCTCTCATTCTCCCCTTCTTCATCCACATCAAAACTGTAGGCATCCTTCATAATGAATTCCCGGGCCCTCATGACTCCGAATCGAGGTCGGATCTCGTCTCGAAATTTAGTCTGAATCTGGTAAAGATTGATGGGGAGTTGCCTGTAGGATCGTATTTCACGCCTCACCAGATCGGTAATGATCTCTTCATGGGTCGGCCCGAGGCAATACTCCCGACCGTGACGGTCCTTAAATCTGGCGAGCTCATTTCCATACTCCTCCCATCGGTTGGTCTCTTTCCAGAGCTCCGATGGAAGAACAAAGGGAAGGAGAACTTCGATCGCTCCTGCACGATTCATTTCTTCCCGAACGATGGCTTCTACCTTCTGGATAGCTCGAAGACCCAAAGGAAGATAGGAGTAGATACCAGAGGTCAACTTTCGAATCAATCCGGCTCGAAGCATCAACTGGTGACTGGGAACCTCCGCTTCAGCGGGGACCTCCTTCAGAGTTGGGAGAAAATACTTAGAAAAACGCATCCTTATCCTCCATTTAAAATTAAAGCATTGGACCCTTTCTCAATGCTTGATTTTTCTTTGTGAGCAACGTATAAATTTTCCTCAATAACATAATGAAATTCGTATGACACGAAACCTCCATTGTCAAATGAAAAGAATCGCTCCAACCCAGGGATTAACTCTCTTGTTTTTGATGGCGTTGTCACTTCTGGTTCTTCTTTTCCACTCTCGGATTCCATTGTGGCGAACTTTACTCTTTCGTTATTTCCTTCTGATAGGCTTTCTCTTGATCCTCAGGCTATCCACCGAAGGAAGATTCAAAAGCCAGTGGGGAGAATTTCTCAACGCCTTCTCTCCCATCCTCTATGTCATCCTCATCTATGAGTCCCTTGGAGATTTGATCCAATATCTTCGGTCCGATATCGACGCCATATTGATTCAAATGGATAGGATGATTTTTGGCACTCATCCTACCCTCTGGACGGAACGATGGATTGTCCCTTGGCTTACTGATCTCATGTCCCTTTTTTATGTGAGCTACTATTTTCTTCCAGTTATTTTTGTAGTTCTCCTTTATCTGAAAAAGAGGAGGATTGAATTCAATGAGTCGATCTTTATCCTTACTTTTGGATATTATCTCTCCTTTATTGGATATATTCTCTTTCCCGCCATTGGGCCTCGATTTACCCTGGCCCATCTTCAATCCGTTCCCCTCGAGGGAAGCTTTTTAACCGACTTTGTCCGGGATACCCTCAACTATTTAGAACATAATAAAAGAGACTGTATGCCCAGCGGTCATACCCAGATTGCCCTGATGGTCCTCTATCTGGCCTACCGTTATGAAAGGGTCCTCTTCTATATTTATCTCCCCATTATCTGCGGGCTCATTCTTTCAACCGTGTATCTGAGATACCACTATGTCGTTGATCTCTTTGCCGGAATCCTCACCGCCCTTGGATGCCTCCTGGTTGCTCCGCGAATCTACGCCTATTGGGTGGAGGAAAGAGGAGCCTCATAGATCCGATAGGTTTTGTACCTTCTGCCTCCCATGGCCTCGATTCCATGTTGCATCAGGAGGTTGGATTCAAGAATCCAGGAGCACTCTGCCTCCTGATAACCTTTCTGGATTCCTCTTTTAAAGGTTTCTATATAAAGAAGTCCCTCCACCCCTCTTTTCTGGAATTCCTTTTTGACCCCTAAGAGGAGAACTCGAATCTTTTTGATCTTTCTGGAGTAGTAAAAGAATTTAATAAGGCCGAAAGGTCCTAATTTTCCATTTAAACGCTTTAATACGACATTGTAATCAGGCAAGGCGACCGAAAAACCCACAGGTTCATCTTTCCAATAAGCAAATAAAACCAGATCGGGGACAGCCAGGGGTTTCAGATTTTTAGCCATCTCATCGATTTCTTCTTCAGTCATCGGAACAAATCCCCAGTTTCGGCTCCAGGCTTGATTGTAGATCTCCTTGATGATCTTGAGTTCCTCATTGAGATGACGCATCCTCACGGTTCTGATAGAGAGGTGGGGTTCAGATTTTTTAATCCTTTCTGTAATTCGATCCAGACGATCTAATCGAAAGGATTTCTTTTCAAGCAGGTAGGCGTAAAGATCCATCGCTTTTTTGAGTCCCACTCCTTCCAGAAGGGTGGGATAATAGGGTGGATTGTAAGGCATCATCAGGCAGGGAGGAGAATCAAACCCTTCGATCAAAAGCCCACATTCATCATTGGTCGAAGGGTTCATCGGCCCGATCATCTTCTCCATCCCCTGGCTCTTAAGCCAGCTCTTCACACGGTTGAAGAGAGTGTCCGCTACCTCTGAATCTCTTATCGATTCGAAGAACCCAAAGAACCCGACCTTCTCTCCCTGAAATTGCACATAATGATGGTCAATAATTCCAGCAATCCTCCCAACCATCCTTCCGTTTTGAAAAGCGATGAAGAGTTTCATCTCTGCGTGAGAACGGAAGGGATGGTGGGGGCTCAATTTCTGGATTTGATCTTTAACAAGCGGAGGAACCCAGAAAGGGTCTTCCCGATAGAGGGTCCACGGAAATTGAACGAACTTTAAGAGATCCTTCTGACCGTTGACCTCAATAATGCTCGTATTCTTCCTCATTTTAGGACTTTCATTTGATTAATCCCATCTCCCTTCCCACCTTCGCAAATGCCTCAAGGACCCGATCCAGCTGATCTTCCCGGTGGGTCGCCATATAACTGGTCCGGAGTAACTCCCGTTTGGGAGGAGTGGCGGGGCTGACGATAGGGTTGACAAAGACCCCGTGCTCAAATAGAAGTTTACACATCTCGAAAACTTTCATACTATCCCCGACAATAATCGGGATGATAGGCGTTTCGCTCAGTCCGGTATCAAAACCCAATTCTTTGTAGCCTTTGAGCATCTTTCGGGTGTTTTTCCACAGTTTCTCCCTTAACTCAGGCTGTTCTTCGATGATATCAAGAGCAGCACTGACCGAGGCCACCAGAGCAGGAGGAAGGCTGGCGCTAAAGATCATGGAGCGGCCGGTATGCTTAATATAGTTAATCACTTCTTTTGAACCCACCACAAACCCTCCAATGGCAGCAAGGGATTTACTGTAAGTGCCCATAATCAGGTCCACCTCACTCTCCAGCCCAAAGTGTTCGGCTGTGCCCCGACCCCCGGGTCCAAGAACTCCAATTCCATGGGCGTCGTCCACCATCACCCTTGCCCCATAAGTCTTTGCCAACTTTACGATGGATGGGAGATCAGCGATATCACCTTCCATACTGAAGACCCCATCCACAATAATCAATTTCCCCTTTTCTTTATTACTTTCCAAAATCTTTTCCAGGTCTTTCATATCATTGTGCCGATATTTTTTGACCTGTCCAAACGAGAGTCGGCATCCATCAATAATGCTCGCATGATTGTATTTATCCAGAATGGCAACATCATTTCGGCCAATCAGGGCGGAGATGGTTCCAAGATTGGTCTGATATCCTGTGGCAAAGACCAGAGCAGCCTCTTTTCTGAAGAATCGAGCAAGTTTGGCCTCAAGCTCCTCGTGAATCTCTAAATTCCCATTGAGAAACCGTGACCCTGCACAACCACTGCCGTATTTTTCAATGGCTTTGATCGCTGCTTCTTTGACCCGTGGGTGATTCGTGAGTCCGAGATAGTTATTTGATCCGATCATAATCACCCGTCTTCCCTGAATGGTGACTTCTGAATCTTGCGGAGATTCAATGGTTCGAAAATAAAAATAATATCCCTTCTCCTTTACAAACCTGTACTGTTCATTGATTTTCTCGCATTTGTCAAAGACGTCCATTTTTACTCTCCTTTATAACCAATGTTCTCTTCGATACCATTCATAGGTGATTTTTACTCCCTCTTGAAGGGTGACCTTCGGTTTAAACCCTAAGAGGGCATTTGCTTTGGTAATATCGCAAACCCAGTTTTTCTGAATCATCTCCTCTAATTTGCCTCGATTCAACAACGGGGGTTTCCGTGAGATCTTCGAAAGGAGTTCAGAAAACGATGCGATTCCATAAAGGATTCCAAAGGGGATTCGAATTCGGTAGACCTTCACTCCGATCGCTTCGGCAAAGATCTCCCCAATTTGATCCATCCGGTAGACATGACCATCCGAAAGAAAAAAGATTTCCCCTTGAAGATCTTTCGATTCTGAAGCGAGGAGAATCCCCTGGATAATATCCTGAACATAACACAGACTGATCTGTTGATCTGGAGCGGAAAAGATAGGATTGATTCCTTTGGAGAGAATTTTAAAAAAGGCAAATACATCCCTATCCCTTGGGCCATAGACCACCGAGGGACGGAGAATTAAAAAGGGAAATTGATGAAGTGTCTCAAGAAGAAACTCTTCTCCTTTTCGTTTACTTCGCCCGTAAGGAGAGACGGGCAGACAGGGCTCTTCCTCTCTCTTTTTTCCATTATGAGGACAGGGGCCAGAAGCGGCTTGACTGGAGAGATAAATAAATTTCTCGATGGGTGGCTCTGCTTCGAGACAGACAGAAAGAAGATTTTTTGTGCCTGTGGCATTTACGTCGTAATAGGTTTCTTCCTTCACGGCCTTGGTGACTCCTGCGAGATGAAAGATCTGGTTCACTCCCTTCACAGCCCGAAAAAGGGAAATTCGATCTTTAAGATCCCCCTCGATGAATTCAACCGTTAAGCCTCTAAGCCACTTTAAATTATTCTTATTACGAATGAGGCAACGGACCTCTATTCCTCTTTCAATTAATGCCTCAACCAGATGGCTTCCAATAAATCCGGTTCCTCCGGTCACCAGAGCCTTCAACCCTCATTCACCCCTTTAAAATTCATAAAATTCTATCTGTTTTTACCAAATTGTCAAGGTGAGCCTTTATGTTGGGTTAAAAAGGATTCATCCCCGATAAATTGAATTTCTGTAATTCGATCGAGGAGGGATCCATGAGGACCTTCTTGCCCCAGACTTAAATCGGAGACAACGACTCGACCCACTTTTTTTACTGAAGGTTGAATCCAGTCTCCCCCTGTTTGAAAACCCCAGAGACTGTGGATAACATAATATCTCCCTCGATGTTTGCCTAAGTAAAGCATGATATGGCCAGGAGTTCGAATCAGCGTGGCCAGAGGAATAGCCCGATCCAAGGCCAATTGTTTCTCTCTCTTTCTCCAAGTTTCTTTAGATAAAAGAGGTATCCCGATCATTGCTTGAAATTTTGAATTTCTGGGGAGATGGAATCCAAAAGGGTTAAATAGATCCATGATAAATCTGGAGCAGTCTCTTCCACCCCCCATTTCCCCCCATCCATAGGGATGAGAAAGCATCTTGAAGGCTTGCAGTGCAACATTCTTCTGTGTATAGGGAAGAAATCCTTGATGGACTTCTTCATCAATAGGAATGTATCCATTTCGAAAGGAAAGAGAGCCATCCGGCATCCTCTGGGGGATTTTTATAATATAAGAAGGCCGTGAGACTTGACCCGGACTGGGAGGAGAGAGAAGGGGAAACGTGGAACCCATTTGAGCCATAAAGGCCAGATCTTTAAAGGAAGGATCCTTATAGATTTTTACAAAATTTCCAGTGATCACCAGAAATTCTTTTTCATCTTCTAAGATTTCCTCTTTCCTTTTGGCAATCGCCAAATCATCCACCCGGATCCAGCCTCTGATAAAAGACGTTTGCGCATAGGCCCAGCGATGATCTCGGCTAAAATGATATATTCCCACCAACGATCCAGGAGCAATCATGGAGTGCTGAAATTGATCGAAATCTGAGTGATTTGGAGAGGCTAAGGAAGATTCCTCTGTTGGAAAGACCCGAATGTCTGTCCTTTTAATGACCATTCCATAAAGAATTCGATGATTCTCCTTAAGCGCCTCTTGATTCCAATTGTCTTTTATTCCGTTCCAAAACGACTCACCAAGAGGGTTTCCATTCTTCCCATATCTTATGTCCCCTTTTTTCCCAAATCCTTCCCAGTCTTCCTTAAAGAGGCTAAGAATCTCTTCCTTCGTCCAATCCTCTTTCATTGATCTGACCGAACAAAGATAAAATTCCCCTCTTTTTAAATTTTCTTCATTCATTTTTTGTATCTTTTCGGGTGAAAGCAATAAACGATCTGGACTCTTAATCTTGTTAATCCAGAAATAAGGATTTTCCATTTTTGGGGATACATTAGGAAGGATAGAGGAGGCCAAAGAATTTCCATTAATCCCCATCCAAATGAACCCTATCACTATTATTAATGGCCAGCGAGTCTTCACGAGAGGGGTAAAATTCCTTAAGCTCAATGTTTTAAAATAATAAAATATATTTTTTATAAAATAAACCGAATAGAGTTCTTAAGTTTTTGGAAAAATCCTATTAAGTGCCAAATAATTTTCGCTCTTTTGGAGGAATTAATGAAAAACTCATTTCATTCTTTTAAGAAATATTTTTAATTTGTGAAAACCCTCACTTGACAATAAAAAATTTATAATTTATTTTATTAATAATTCGGTTTAAAGAAACCGAATAGGGGGTTACCCAAAAAAAGGTAACTCTTTTTTTTGTGCCAATATTTGATTAAACAATAGATAAAAAATTACTAATAACTCCA
>JBDOIB010000440.1:0-1066 GCA_041082155.1 Thermodesulfobacteriota bacterium
GCCGAGGAAGGATTTATTGCATTGACGATGCGAAAAGGGAGTGACAATGCCGCCTTCTTTTCAGCCAATTCCGCCCAGAAGCCCAAATATTTTGGGACCAGCAAGGCAGGAAAAGAAGCCGAGCTGAATTATAAACTGGGGCTTCAACTTCCCTACCTCTTTGTCATTAGTCGTTTAGCTCACTATCTCAAGGTGATCCAGAGAGAAAATATTGGGACTTGGAAAGAACGGGCAGACCTGGAAAGGGAACTCAATGAGTGGATTCGTCAGTATGTGGCAGATCAGGAGAATCCATCTCCAGCCGTGAGAAGTCGGAGACCTTTGCGACAGGCTCAGGTAACAGTAGAGGATGTGGAGGGAGAGCCTGGCTGGTATCGTGTAGGACTGAAGGTGAGACCCCATTTCAAATATATGGGAGCCTTCTTTACCCTCTCATTGGTAGGGAAGTTGGATAAGAAGTAGATTAATTAACTCAAAGAAAGGAGGAAGATGCTATGCCGATGCCGTTTCATATGGAGATTACGGGTAAGACGCAAGGATTGATTTCTGAGGGATGTTGTTCCATAGAGGGGCGGGAGAATACGATCCTCTGTCAGGCCTTAGAACATGAGGTCTATATTCCAAGGGATCCCCAGACCGGACTTCCTACGGGCAAACGAGTTCATAACCCTCTGACGGTGACTAAAGTCTTCGACAAAGCGAGCCCCCTCCTTTATCAAGCCCTTACTCAAGGGGAGAGAATGACAAAAGTTGTTCTTAAATTTTATCGAATCAACCCCTCCGGGAACGAGGAGCATTATTTCACCATCGAATTAGAGGATGCGATCATTGTCTCTATCAAACCTTGGATCCCGAATGCTTTGGATCATACCAAAGAGAGTTTCACCCATATGGAGGATGTCTCTTTTACTTATTCAAAGATCAGGTGGAGAGAAGAGATTGCTTCTAAGGAAGGGAGTGACGATTGGCATAAACCAAAATAATGAGAGAAGGATCAAAAGGATAGAGGATCGGAGGAGGATTGGGCAATGGCCATGAATATCCATATTTGGATCAAGGGGGAAAG
>JBDOIB010000464.1:0-1658 GCA_041082155.1 Thermodesulfobacteriota bacterium
AATCCTTTACCTTTTCAAAGAGTAAGGCAGGTCCCTTATCTTCCTCATTGATCTTTGCAATATGAGATAGTTCCAGATTCCAGTCCACTTCTACCTTGATCCTTTTTAATTCTCCCTTTTCTTCACAGATTTTAATGAAATCTCTTAGGTCCATAGTTCCTCCTCCTTTCTAATTCCGAATGAGTCTTATTATCTTTTTTAAGCGTCCACTTGTCAATTCATTTGTTTTTATGTTTAAATAACTATTGGTTATACAAAGAATAGGATGTCCTTAAGAGAGTCCATTCAATCCTTGATCGTTTTTTATGAGGTGGCCAGGCAGAAAAGTTTTTCAAAAGCCGCTGATGAACTTTTTATCTCCCAGCCAGCGGTAAGTAAACATATAAAGGGGCTTGAGCATCAGTTGGGGTTTGTTCTCATTCGGAGAGGAAAAGGAGAATTTAAACTGACGCAAGAAGGAAAGCTCCTTTATAAAGAAGCAAAAAGAATGGTCCATCTCATCCGTGAGGCTGAAGGCCGTATCAGAAGACTCCAGAAAGAAAAGCAGGGTTTTCTGAGGATTGGGACCAGTGAGTCCTATTCGAAATGTTTAATGCCCTCCCTCCTTTCAGCTTTTCAGAGTGCCTATCCATTCATTAAAATTTCCTTAGACGTCGGAAATTCTGAAGAGATTGAGAGGAGTCTGGTCACCTATAGGAATGATCTCGCATTGATTGCGATCACCAAGGTATCCTCAAGGTTTGTGGCTATCCCTTTTTTGAAAGAGGAGTTGGTTCTCATTGCCTCTCCTTTTCATGAGGTGGTGCAGAAGGAGAGGGTTTCCATTGAAGAACTCCAGGGCTATCCTTTTATCATCCGGGCAAAAGGTTCCACCACCCGAAAAATCCTTCTAGAGGCCTTTCAAACATCGGGGATTCGGCCATCCCTGCTCATCGAGGCAGGAAGTTCGGAATTTATCAAACAGTGGGTTTCCGAGGGGAAGGGGATTTCGATCATTGTCAAAAGGATTGTGGAAGAAGAAGTTAAAAAAGGGCTGCTTCAGATGATTCCCTTAGAAGAGAGGCTCACCCTCCAAGTAGCGCTCCTTTACCTGAAGGAGGAGAGAGCCAATCCTGTCATCCAGGCTTTTTCAAGATTTATTCAAGAAAAAAGAAAGGAGTGGATGAGCTAAAGATGAAGATAGGAGTCCTATCCGATACCCATTTAAGAGAGCCTACGGCCGAATTTAAGAAAATGGTAGAACACTATTTTAAAGAGGTCGAAAAGATTTTTCATGCAGGAGACTTTGTAGACTGGTCTATTGCTGAGTATCTTTCACGAGAGAAAGAGCTGATTGCTGTATGCGGGAATATGGACCCTTATGAGATTCGAAGGGCTTTTCCTCAAAAGAGAGTCATTGAATTGGAAGGATTTAAGATCGGTCTGATTCACGGAGGTGGGGCTCCCCTCGGAATTGAATCAAGAATCAGGAAAGAGTTTGAAAAGGTGGATGTAATTGTTTACGGTCATACCCATACTCCTGCCAACCATCAATCCAAGGAGATCTTCTTTTTTAATCCAGGCTCCCCCACTCACTCCTTCTGGCATGGGGCGACGATAGGGATTTTAGAGGTCAGTGATAAGATAGAAGGTAAAATTATTAAAATAGGAGATTGATT
>JBDOIB010000468.1:0-4043 GCA_041082155.1 Thermodesulfobacteriota bacterium
ATCCCTCCTTTTCTGGTCTGGATTCTGTCTCCATGCCTTGGGTCGATATCATGAATCAATTCAAGAATTGGAAACACTCTTAAGGGAGATCCCTGAAGGAATATGGGAACCAGAGGCAGAGTATCTCATAGGAGTGAACCATTTTCGATTAAATCAGTTTAAGGAGGCAGCTCATCTCTTTCGAGATTTTCGAAAGCGATTTCCCAAACATTCCCTGATCGAAAGCGCTCGGTATGCGTTGGGTTGGAGTGAGCTCTCTCTTGGAAATTTTGTAGAAGGAAGAAGAATCTTTGAAGAACTCCTCTTGGAGTATCCTGCAAGCCGATTTTCAGATGCCGTCTACTGGGGAATCCTCAAGAGCTATTTGGGAGAGGGAGAGGTGGAGAAGGCCACCCAATATTATTTTCGATTTCTCTCCCTTTTTCTTCCATCCCCCTGGAAAGAACAATGCCTTTTTGATATCGGACAGTACTATTTCGAGAGAAAGAACTATTCGAGTGCGGTTTCAACTTTTCGGCAGCTTCTTAAAAGCTTCCCGGAAAGCGATCTTCAGGAATGGGCCTTTTTCATGATCGGAGAATCTTTCTTCAATCAGAAGGAGTATCGTCATGCCATCGATGCCTATCAGGAAGTCCTTTGGGGTAAAAGGAAATCCTCTTTGGAGGAGCAGATCCTTTTGAGGATGGGCTACTCCTACTTCTTTTTAAAAGCATACGAAGAAGCCATTGACTGTTGGGAGAGATGGTTAAAAGAATTTCCCGAGAGTCCGGAAAGGAAAGAGGTCCTTTATTGGGTGGTGGAGAGCTACCTTGCTAAACAAGAGTATCGAAAGGCGATCGAATTCATCGATCTTCTTAAGACCGACCCAGGATTCTATGCTAAAGGTTTAAATGCACTGGGTTGGTATCATTTTCAAAGAGGGGAGTGGAGGGAGGCAAACCACTATTTCCTTAAAATCCTCTCTGAATTTCCCCAATATCGAACCACTCCCTCTCTTGATCTGATGATCGCAAAATCTTTTTTGAATCAGAACAATCACGATCAGGCGAAAAGGTATTTAAGCCGGCCCCTTGAATTTTTTGAGACAGAGGAAGACAGAGAAGAGGTTCTCTACCTCTTGGGGTGGATGAGTTATAAAGAAGAAAGGTTCGATGAAGCGATCCACTATTTTGGACAATTAAGGGAAAGATATCCGAGGGGGAAGTTTGGAGCAGAGTCTCAATATTGGATGGGATGGTCTTATTTTCGGAAAAAGGATTTTCCCAGAGCCATTCATACGTTCCAAAATCTTATCGATCAATTTCCTGAGAGTCCCTTTGTGGGTCCATCCCATCTTAAAATAGGCGATGGATATTATAATCTGAAAGAATATGATAAGGCGAGAGAGGCCTATTCTCGGGTGACGAGCAAATATCCGAAATCTAAAGAAGCGCCCGAAGCAGAATTCGGAATCCTCTTGACCCTCCTTCAGGAGAAAAAGGATGATGCCTTTGTCGCGAGGGTAAACCACTTTATCCATCATTATTCTCATCACCCCTTGGCACCCGAGGCCTTGATCCAATTAGCCCACTTTTATCGAGACTCCCAATCGATCGAGAAGGCGATCAAAACCTACAAGGAGGTGATTCACCGCTATCCGAAGGATGAGAGGGCAGGAGAAGCCCAATTTCGAATGGGTCTTCTTTTAAAGGGAAAAAAGAGATGGAATGAAGCCCTTGAGGAATTAGAGAAGTTTATGAAGTCTTATTCCAAGCATCCTCTTTATCATGAAGGCCAACTGGAATTGGCCGAGGTTTACCTTTACCTCAAAAACTATCCAAAAGCATTGGAGCTGTTGAGCGAGGTGAAAAAAAGTCTTCCCCATTCCCATTTAGCCAAAAGGGCCTATTTCGGAATGGCGGAGGCTTATCAACAGGGAGGAAGGGTAGAGGAGGCTATAAAAATTTTGAAAGAATATCTTGGAAAATTCCCGCAGGAAGATGGCAAATGGGAAGCCTATTTACGATTGGGCCTTCTACACATTGTGCAAAAGAGATGGGAAGAGGCTCTTTCTTCCCTTTCTTCGGCCCTTCATAGCCCAGATGAGCGAATCTCAAGCCAGGCCCAATTCAAATTGGGTGAGATTTATCAGGCCCTTGGGAATAAAGAACAGGCAGTCCACCAATTTTCAAAAATTCTTTATCTATATCCACATCTCTCAGAGGTGACCGAAGGGGCTCTCCTTCGTTTAGGAGATCTTTATCTCGAGGAGAAGAGATTTTCCGAAGCAAGACAGGTCTATCAAAAACTCTTAACCCAGAGTAAAAGGGAAGAAAATCGACAGTTGGCAAAGAGAATGCTCGATTGGATTAAGGAGAGGGGGACCCATTGATCCGTAAAGAATGGAAGAGAATTCGAAGGCCTCTTATATTTTTTACTCTTATTGCCTTCACTCTATCGATCGCGATTTTTTTCTTCACTCCCAATCTTTATTATCATGTTCATCGAATTTGGAGGAATTTGTCGGAAAAAGGGAAGGGGATCCTTCAATGGGGAGAGAGAGGGATTTCTGTTGAGGAGAAGAGGATCAGAGAAGAGATTATCCTTAAAAAAATGGAAGAGGCCAATGCTCAGCAGGATTGGAAATCCCTTGCTCCAGAGTACCCAAAGTTAATAAAGATGGAAGGGGTTTCTGAGGAAGAGAGGATCCGGAGCTTTAGAAATACTCCTGAATTTAAAGAGATTGAAAAGGAATGGGAGTTGTATGTGAAAAAGAGGGAGGAAGCATTGCTTCCTGAGGGTCCCCTTCCATCCATGAAAGAGTGGGTCAATGAATCGCTGTTAAAAGATAAAGGGGAGGAGAAAATTATAGAGAAACTTCTGGTTAAAAAAGAAAGGGGTTCCTTAGCCCCTCCCTTAGAAGAGAATCTTCGATTAGGAATTAAAGGTCCTCTGGCTTCGAGAAAAATCTTGGTCCAACCTCCACCTCCATCGGTGGAGATCAAGATGGAAGGAGAGGTAGAAATGACCCTTTGGGTCCTCCCAGATGGAACCGTCGATCGGGTGATCCCCTCGATCAAGATGGATTCCGAACTAGAGCGAATTGCTATTAGATACTTAAAGCAATGGCGGTTTGCTCCACTTGCGAAGGATCAAGAACAGGTGGAACAATGGGGGAGTATTCCTATCAAATTTAAACTTCAATAGCATTCACAAAATTTTAATGAGAAAGAGACCTGTTCTCCTTTTATTCCTTTTCTTATTTCTTTTGTTTGGCTTTTTTACCTTTTTTGGGGATAAAGGGATTCTTCATCTTTTCAAACTGAAAAAGGAGCTGGCCAGAATTAAAGAGATCAATTTTAAAATTGAAGAAGAAAATCAGAGACTGAGGGAGGAGATTCGCAGACTAAAGCAGGATAAACGTTATATTGAGGAGATTGCACGAAAGGAATTAGGAATGGTAAAAGAGGGAGAAATCCTTTACTTATTTGATCTCAAAGAGTAAAGGGGAGAAGAGTTCAAATGAAATATGAGGGGATGATCTTTCGACCTCCGAGCGAAGCGGAGAGTTTAATTCTTCAGGTCACCGTCGGTTGTTCCTATAATCGCTGTACCTTCTGTGGGGCTTACCGGGAGAAAACCTTTAGAATCAAATCATTTGAAGAAGTGAAAGAGGATATTGATGAAGCGAGCAGATATGGGGAAAGCATAAGAAGGGTTTTTCTGGCCGACGGGGATGCCCTGGCTATTCCACAGAAAGATCTCCTAAGAATCCTTGAATATATGAAATTAAAGTTTCCTTTTCTTGAGAGGGTAGGAATCTATGCAAATGCAAACGATATTTTAAAAAGAGACGTAGATGAATTAAAGTGCCTTAAAGAGTTAAGGCTGGGGATTATTTATATGGGATTGGAGTCAGGGAATCGAGAGGTTTTAAAAAGGATAAAGAAGAATGCCACTATTGGGCAAATGATCCAGGCGGCAAGGAAGGTAAAAGAATCTGGGATTCTTCTGTCTGTCACGGTCATCTTAGGGCTTGGAGGCATAGAATATAGTTTAATTCA
>JBDOIB010000006.1:0-1937 GCA_041082155.1 Thermodesulfobacteriota bacterium
AAAGAGGTAAACCGCTGGCAACCCTCGTTCCTCCCCAGATAGAATCAGGTTCGGATCATCCTTCTAATATTAAGGGATGGTTGGATAATGATGACCCTTTTTTTAAAATTGTTAATCAAATTGTTAATAATCGACAAAAACATTTCCCGAGAATTTTTAAATCAAAAAAAGGATAAATCATGTATCTTATCGACACGAACATTTTAAGTGAGCTAATCAAAAAAAATCCTAATCCTAATTTTATCAATAAACTCAAATCCACCCCTTCAGACACCTTGTTCACGGCCAGCATCTGCGTAATGGAACTAAGGTATGGGGCAATAAGGCGCGGGAACATCGGGAATCTCTGGGCCAGGATTGAACAAGAGGTCCTATCTAAAATAAGGATTCTACCTTTCTCTTATAAAGAAGCGTTGAAGGCTGGTGATTTAATTTATCATCTATATTCAATTGGACAACCCATTGGGATAGAGGATATAATGATTGCCTCTATAGCGATGTCCAATAATTTAATAGTGGTTAGCGCTAATATTAAACATTTTACCCGTATCCCTGGATTGAAAACTGATAATTGGTTAGAATGATTGCGCACTCAGCATAAGAGATTGAGAGAAGATTATTAAAATTTAAAATAAGCAATGTTATATTCAGGGTTATAAATTAATCTCATATTTTTATTACCTTCAATTAAAAATACCTTGCAATTACTGTTACTACAACCCAGTCATCATTTTCCTTCATTGGAGGATATGTTATTCTCTGAAAGCTCCGGTATCAATCCATTCCTTCTTCAATATCGACCAGAAATCCTCAGCAAGCCCCCTTAATACATATTCATAGGGGAGCCACCCATACCCTCCATCTCCCCAGTCCTTCCCCCAAGAATTTCGAATGAGAAGGGCTCCAGTGGTCTCGACCTTTCCATATTTATTCTTTATCTTCATCCGATCATCATACCCCACAGCCACCACTGCATGGCCTCCCTCAATCCGTTCCTTTGATGAAGGAAAAGGAATCCTCCCATCCTTCTCAGCCTGCTCGATAGAATTATAAACCGTAAAGCCGAACATCGATGGATGCCCCTTCGATAAATAACTCTTTACCTTCTCCAGCACTTCCACCGCCTTCCTTCCGGGGGGATCATGCCTGAAATACCGGATCGTCTGATAATTCTGCGCAAAGGCATAACAGAATGAAGAGGGCTCCTTATCAAACCCCTTCTCATCATCCGTATAGGGCCAGTACTCCTCCGGAGGCACCCCAAAAAGCACCATCGCCCCCATCGTCGTCCTCAGATAAGCACCCGTATCCCCCTTCATTTTCATAAGATTCCTTGTAACCTTGTAAAGAAAAAGCCTCGAGGCATCAATATGTCTTCCAAAAGCCTTCCTCTCATAGTATTCAATCAGACCCGTGCCTGCATGAGCCGTACACGAACCAAGGCTTCCCTGATCCTCAACCGGTGAACACCATTCCCTGAGATCCACAGAGGCTGGAAGGCTCTTCGCCTTTATTCCCTTCGCTACCCCAAGAACCGATCTCACCTCCTCCGTTTCCTCCGTATAATCTCTGAAATCCGGATAATCCGGAATCCAACCCATCCCCCGCCTCTTAATCATCTCATTCATGACCCAATCCTTTCTTATAAATTAAATTCTTGCTCTTTCCCTTCTATTCAAAGTGGCAAAGAAAAGATTGTCTCTCACAGTGTAAATAGAAAAGGAATGACTTATAATATCTTTTCTATCTCTTGACCCCATACCGGATTTATATTAAGATATGGTCAAAAAGATCTATTAAGGAGGTCATAATGAGTAATAACGAATTTAATATAGCTGAAGCAAAAAAGCATTTTTCAGAGATTATAAACCGTGTTGCCTATGGAAAAGAAAAAATCGTTATTAAGAAAAGAGGTAAACCGCTGGCAACCCTCGTTC
>JBDOIB010000008.1:0-1005 GCA_041082155.1 Thermodesulfobacteriota bacterium
CCTCTAAAAGCCCAGAACCAGGGGCTTGATCTCATTCCACGCAGGCAGTTTCAATCCTTGTTTTCTTGGATGTTCCTCTAAAAGGGCGCACTTTTTTGCTCCCTTTCATCAATAAACACATATTTTTATTTGTTTCATAACCATAAATTTCTTCCTGAGAAATTATTCCCCTCGATATAAAGATAAGATATTCAGGGCTCTGTAGGTTTCTCAACCAAGATTAAACATACCTCCATTTTCATGGATCGTAACAGGTTATACACCACTACACTTACCTTGATCTCCTTTGCCTGATTCCGGTACTTCCTCGACCGGACGTTCTCATATTGTATCCTTTTCAGAATTGAGAACACGGTCTCCACCAGACTCCTCCAGTGATAGAGATCCTCGTTGAAGGATCAAGCGAGCTATTGGCGATACCTCCCTCCGATCCTCCTCCTCTTCCGGTCTCTGACAGGAATGACAGAGTGAGCTCCCAGCTCCTCCCTGATCTGGCAATGGAGGCTCTCGGTGTCGTATCCTTTATCCAGGACATAGATCATTGACCTCCGTATCCGGTGACACCTCCGGAGAAGTGTTCTCGCATGCACAATATCGTGGGTGAAACTCCTGGAGATCCTGACACCGATGATCACCTGTTTCCTAGTATCCACTTGCATTGGATGTCTTCAGATAACTTCTTCTTGTGGCTCCGGTTCTCCAGGTGAAATAGGAACTCGCATAAGAGCTCGTGATGCCAGAGGAGTCTATAGCGGTTACCTGAATTACCTCCCCCCCTAATAGAAGAGGTGAATCACCTTCTTCAGGAAAATATCGAGATAGAGAGTATGAGTCCTCTGGAAAAACTTTCGAAGTGTCGTTAAATGAGGGATCTGCTTTAGCTCCAGAAGATCCCTGATTCCTGTCATTATCTCCAGGAGATCGATGATACTCCGGTAATTTATCCTCAGGATCTCCTTCAACAGGATATGGGCTAGATGCTGATGTTGGGTGTACACCCTCTTT
>JBDOIB010000028.1:0-5472 GCA_041082155.1 Thermodesulfobacteriota bacterium
TCTCCATATGGAGCATGATTCGGATCTATCAGGTAGGGGTGAAGGAGTCCCAGGAAACTATCAGTATAAATCTCCTTCCCTCCTCCCTTTTTATCCTTTACCCAGAAGACAGGAAGAACCAGAAAGTCTCTTGCCCGTGTCATCGCCACATAGAGAAGTCTCCTTTCTTCCGCCTCTCTTCGCTGCTCTTCCCACTTCTTCAATTCTTCAAAATTGAGTGTTTGGAGAAGATGCTTTCCACTTCCTGTTTTAATTCCAATCCGTCCTCCATTTCGGTCAATGATAAGATTCTCACGATCACTCCATCTGTGGCCAAGATCGGTCAAAATAACCACTGGAAATTCCAATCCCTTAGCTTTGTGGAACGTCAGGAGACGGACAAAATCATCCCCTCTTTCGAGCACAGGAGGCTCCTCCTCTTCGTCCTCTTCCTCCTGTCTTTCAGAAAGCCAGCGCACAAATCCCCTGAAACTGACCAGACCCCTTTCTTCAAGTGCCCGCGCCACATCCCCGATCCTGAGAAGATTCAAAATCCTCTGTTCTCCCTGGGGTTTCATCAAAAAGAGGACGAGCCCTCGTGTGGCCTCATAGAGTTTCTTCAAAAGGATTGAAACACTGACCTGATTTCGGATTTCGTGGAGTTCTTTTAGAAGGTTGAAGGGTTCCTCCAGAACGGTGCTTCGAGCATCCGTCAAGTAATTTAACTCTCCTCCATGGGCATGGAAGAGGAAGATCTCTTCATCCGATATCCCGAAGAAGGGCGAACGAAGGGCTCCGATGAGAGCAACCTTATCATTGGGGTTATCTATGGCTTGAAGAACGTTTAAGAGATGCTCGA
Source organism: Thermodesulfobacteriota bacterium (assembly GCA_041082155.1). Lineage (GTDB taxonomy): Bacteria > Desulfobacterota > BSN033 > BSN033 > UBA1163 > CALIBK01. The sequence continues at coordinate 839 of JBDOIB010000028.1, forward strand.
CTTCCTGCCGCTGATAGAAATGTTTCCCCCCAAGGATCCGATAGTTCACTCTATAGGATCTCAAAGCTTCTTCCAGAAAAGGAACAGGATTATGATTTCGCATAAGGATTGCAATGTCCTTAAACATGATGGGTCTGAACGATTGATGGTCTTCATCCCAGACCTCCCATCTCTCTTCGGTGACCAACCTCTGAATGAAAGAGGCAATGCATAGCGATTCCCAATAACGGCAATCTTCGATTGTGTCCATCATAATCTCCTCCTCTTTTTTCGGAGGGTAGAGGAGGATCGTCCCATGGACAGGAGGAAGGGTCTCGTTCTTCCTTCCGAAGTGAAGGGGCACATATCCAGGCTGGTATTGTCCGTCTTCAGGGGGTTTGATCAGATCTTGAAAGATTCGGTTCACTGTGTGAATGATTGAGGGGGCGCATCGAAAATTCTGAGAGATGGTGAGAAGTCGGCTCGGACCTATTCGAATCTTTGCCTCTTCATACATCTCGATGTCCGCTCTTCGAAACCGATAAATGGACTGTTTGGGATCACCCACCAGAAAGAGGCGCTGATTTCCGACCCGAACGCTTCTCCAGTCGGTTGCCTTTGATCTCTCTTCTTCAGAAAGGAAGAAGATGATCTCCGCCTGAAGGGGATCTGTATCTTGAAATTCGTCCACTAATAGAAAGTGGTACCGATCACGAAAATACCTTCGAACCTCAGGATGTTGTTTGAGCATCTGTCTGGTAAAAAGGAGTAGATCATGGAAGTCGAGCAGATTTCGCTCCTTTTTGGTCTCCTGATAGGCATCGAGATAACTGCGTAGAATGCCTATAAGGCCTGTCAGGATGGAATCCGCAATCACTCCTTTAATCTTTTCGAGACTGTCCCGGATAGAGTCAAAATGTTCTCGCACTTTCGTGAGATGAGATTCAGGCTTCCAGTTTGACTTATTCCCCTTACTTGAACTCTGGAGCTGAAGCTCTTGATAGATGAACCTCTCCTTTTCTTCCCGATCTGAAATCGACTCAAGCTTTTCCATTTTCAGGTTTAATTCTTCGATGGTGAGGAAGGCCCTATCCTCCTTTTTTCTGCAGGAGTGCTTCAGGGAGTTCAGAGAAGCTAAATTCTCCCGAAAAATCTCAACAAATTGGTCTATGTCTTTATCCACCTCCTCCAGAGATGAATGGATGGGAAGAGGTTCTAACACCTCCCTATTTTTAATCAGAGAGCTGGCCATCTCATAAATCTGATCCGTTTTCACTCCCATGGATAAGGCCCGGCGAAGGGCTGGGTCATTGTTCTCTATTTTCCTTTCAAGCCAGCCCTCCCAGACCTCTCTTTGTAAGAGGCTCGCCATCAGAGCATCGGCCACTTCAAAATTGGGATCGAGATTCGCCTCCACCGGTCGCTCTCTTAGCAAGGAACCACAGAAGGAATGGATCGTGGTCACCTGCATTCGCTCCAGGTCTGAAAGGGCATCTGAAATGCGCTGAATCCTATCAGGATGGGTCTCTTTTAAAACGACCCTCTCCAGTTCCTGACGCAATCTTATCTTTAATTCGGCAGCGGCTTTCTCCGTAAAAGTAATGGCCACCACCTCCTCGAGTCCTGCCTCTCCTTCCCTGATCAAGTTGAGAATGCGTTTGATCAGAATGGTGGTCTTACCGGTCCCGGCCGCCGCCTCAACGATGTAACTTTGGGAAAGGTCTTCGGTGGCCAGCTCCCGATGGTGCTGATCGATGAGCTTTTCATCAGGTTTCATTGCTCACCCTCTAAGACTCTCGATTGGATCACCTCCAGAAATCTCTTCACCCTTGGATCTTTCGATTTGCGATTAAAAAGGATCCTCGTCCAGGTTCCACAGATCCTTCTGAAATCGCAGGATGGGTACCTGCAACTCTGGTGATCCGGAAGAGCGATAAAAATCCCATTTTCAATTCCACGGGCAAGCGTCTGAAGAATCTCTTGAAGTTCCTTTTCCTTCTCTTCCAGCCTTGATCCTTCAAAGGGGATACGTTTTCTTTCTTTAAGAAAACAGTATTCCGCAGTTTCAATCTCAATCCCTTTGTAAAGGGGGTTAAGCAATTGGCGGGCTGCATAAAGATAGAGAGGTAATTGGAGCGTTCTTCCCCCCTGGAATTCGTTCGGTTTGACAGAGATTTTTCCGGTTTTGTAATCCCTTACACGGCCTTTTTTCCCATCTCGGGTTAGATCGATTCGGTCAATCCTTCCTCGTAAATGGATCGTCTCTCCTTTTATGGTGAGGGAAACCGGCTTTTCGGTCGAAATTTCGCTTTCCTGAACATCGAAGGCTTTCATCCCGTATCGAACCTCAAAATAGGTCGGGATAAATTCGGTCTCCTGAAGTTCTTCGTTTAAAAAGTCTCTCAATTGCTCCATCATCTCTCTTTTTTCCATTTCCCAGAGCATGGAATATCCTGTGATCCCTGTCTCTTCAAATTCTAAAAATGTCTTTTCGGCAGTCTCCATCAACCTATTTAAATCCTCCGGAACTAATCGAAACAAATCCCCCCTCTCCTTTTTCAGGTCTGTAAAAAAGGTATAAAGAATGTGGTGAACCAGTTTTCCTCTGTCGAGGGGACTGATGGTTGCTTCTTTTTCAGGTTCGGTCAATGCCTCAATTCCAATCACCACCCCTAAAAAATATCGGAAAGGACAGGAGGCATAGATTTCCAGCCGGGTGGGAGAGACGGCCCTTTTGAGAATCGAATAGCGATCTCGTAAGATTTTATGGATCTCTTCTGATTGAAACATTCCCTCATAATTTGTAAACTCCCTTTTCCCCCAGCGGGAATGCTCCAGTCGAAGACCATTTCCAAAAAATGGGGAGATTTCCTGCAAATAGAGTAAACTTTCACTCTCCCCTATTAATAACTTCTTCTGGACGAAAGAGAGGTCATACTCCATTTCATCAAGGGCATCTTCCGGTGTTTGGGGTGCAATTTCGGATAGAGGGATTCGAAGGAATCCATGAAATCTCTCAATCTGATTAAAATCGACACCCTGTCCCGTGAGGGCCTTTATCGAGGCGAGAAGAAATGAGGAGGGTAACCTTTCCCTTCCGACTCCGGCTTCAATCCGGGGATAACTGAGAATCAATTTCTCTCTGGCAGACCCAATGGCCAGACGGAAGAGAAGCTGTTCTTCCTTGAGCCTTCTCTCTGCTTTTAAAGGCAGGGGTTCGCTCTTCTTCCCGCTTATAAAGCGGTTGAGAATCTTTCTCTCCTGATCAAGCAGAACTGCATCCTGCCGAACAAGGGGAGGAAATGATTTCTCCACCATTCCGGGAAGCAGAACCATCTTAAAGGGAACACCACGGGCTGCCATCAAATGAACGATGGTTGGCCCATTTCGCTGAAATTTTCCCTGGGCAATCCCCTCTTCCTCCAATATCCTGTTGACCAAACGCAAAAAATCTCTTAGCGAGGCAGAAACCCCAAAAAGATCCAGCTCTGAGATCTTTTTGATCATCTGTTTCATCAGCAGGGCTTCTTCATCTTCCTCGACCAGTTCATTAAATGCGTTCAGCAAGGAGTCAACCATTTGGTTCCACGTCTTTGCTTTTTTGATCGGAGCAAGGGAGCGAATAAGCTTCTGGATAAACTGAATCAACTGCTCAAGACTGGCGAGGTCCTCCTTGTAAAGACCTCTCTTTCCTTCGTCATCCTCTTCCTCTGATTCGAATCTCTTGGGCCACTCTCTATGAATCTTTTGCAGTCTTTCCTCCCATTCCTTCTCGCCTTCCACAATTCCCGCATAAATCGAGATGGCATCCCATCGGGCGAGGTTTCTGTTGAAATTCTCTTCGAATAGGAAAAGGGTCGTTCGCAATTTCGCAAAATTAGCAAATTCCATCACAGACTGTCTTGAAAAATTCTGATGAATCACATTTAAGAGGAGCCTCAGGCTTCGCCCTGCCCGTGTCTCAATAAGAGGGATTCCTTCCCTGAGGTAAGGGGTGATTCCAAGAGAGTGGAAAGTTTCCCTGAGGAGTCGAGAATATTCTTCTGGAACCCTGAGTAAAATCCCCACCTCATGAAAAGGGATTCCCTCCCTTTCTGATGTCTGAAGAATGGCTCTCACTATCTCACGAACCTCTCTGGGCTCTCCAGGAGCAGAAATAATCTGAATCCCTTTCGGCTCTCCTTCAAAGGGCTTCTGGCTATTGAAGAGATATAAGGAAAGATGATCGATAGTTGGGGAGCGAACAGGGAGTTGAGGTCGCACGGGCTCACTCTCCCTAAACCCCAGTTCCTTGAGCCATGTCAGGGCTGGTTTTGCAAATTCGAACGCAGGAGTAGGTTCGTAGGGGAAAAAAACCTTTGTCTCTTTCAGATCCGAACAGGCCTGAAGCAATCTTCTCTGGACCTCATTAAAGTCGTAAAATCCATAAATCAGCATCCGGGGTGTCTGCTTTATGAACGAAGAATCCCCAATCCATCGGGCCGCATAGAGCATCAGGTCTGATTCGTCATAGGCGTTGGTTTCTTTGAGCCTTTTCTGATACCCTTTCCAGAGGTTGAGGAGATCTCTTAATTTAGTAAGATGAATCTTTCTGGAAAGCTTCCCATTATCAAGAAACCGTTCAATATCGTCGGTCAAGAGGCAAGCATCCTTGA
>JBDOIB010000041.1:0-8794 GCA_041082155.1 Thermodesulfobacteriota bacterium
AAAAGGATTGAATCTGAATACGATAAATTTAAATATTGCTTCCGGATCTCAGGAGAGGTGGGTTGGATGGTCACCGGCGAATTCATCCCCTGCCTGATGGGAATCAAAGAGAAATTCGGGCTTAATAAACTCTTTATTATGGTTCAGGACGTGGCTCACGCCAGAGGAGGAGGTGACCTTGTAGCGAAATTTGCCGTAGAAAAGGGTTGGGAGATTATCGGGAAAGAGGTCTATCCCACAGGGACAACGGATTACTCCGTTGGATTGTTGAAAGCACGGGAAGGAAAAGCTCAGGTCATTCTCATCTGGATGGATATGCCGGAAACAGCAATTTTGCTGAAACAATGGTATGATATGAGGATACCGGCCCTCCCATTCGGAACCATCATTGCAGCTGCAGAGCAACCTGGATTCTGGAAGGCCACAGAGGGAAAAGGGGAATATTGTATGGCGAGTGTGGTCAATGCCGGAAATGCCCCTTCCAATGCCACTCCGTGGACCATGAAATTTGTTGAGGCCTATCAGAAAAAGTATGGATTGGAACCTGAAGGCTATGGGACCTCCTCAAGCTATATGGCCGTCTATGTGCTTAAAGATGCGATCGAGCGTGCTGGAAAATTGGACTCCGACGCTGTAGTGGCTGCCCTTGAAAAAACAGATCTGGTGGGGGTCTACGGAAGAATTAGATTCAATCCCAAAAACCATCAGATCATTCCGAGTGTAGACCCAAAGGAGGGGGCTGTGGGAACCATTTTCCAGTGGCAGGCAGGAAAAAGAATAGTGGTTTTCCCACCCAAGATTGCTATGGGAGAGATTAAACTTCCTCCCTGGATGAAAAAATAACGAAGCAGTGAGCTTAATTTAATATCTTTTTATCACCAATTATGGACATCCTTATCTACGGGATAGTGAATAGTTTTTCTTTAGCCCTGATGGCCATCGGGTTTACATTGGTCTATGGAATCAGTCGGTTACCAAACTTTGCCCATGGGGCACTTTATGTGATTACGGGTTTCGGAGTCTGGTGGTTTGTCCATAAACTTCATTTCAATTACGTTTTATCTATCCTCCTGGCCCTAATCCTGATGGGACTCATCGGGGCAGCCATCTATCGATTTGTCCTAATTCGTGTAAGGGGGATGGCCACTTCAGAAATTATCGCGACCTACGCTCTGGGGTTGGCCATCCTTGAATTTCTGAGATGGCGTGGATTTAAGGGAATGACCTACACCCTTCCTGTATTTATCGAAGGAAGTGTCCACATTGCAGGTGTTCCAATCGACCTTCAGCGCCTTATTGTCATAGCAATAGGAATTGTTGTGGTCTCTTTTATGTGGCTTTTTACTCACTATAATAAAACTGGATTGGCTTTACGAGGGATGGCCCAAGATGAACACGCCGCTATGATGTTAGGAATTGATTCCGACTGGATGGCTATTATTGCTATGGCAATAGGTTCTATTCTTGCAGGCCTATCTGCCATTGTTCTTCTTCCATTAGGAAATATTGTGGTGGAGGCTGGTTATAATGTACTCATCCTCTCCATAGCCGTATGTATTGTGGGAGGATTGGGAAGCTGGGTAGGCGCAATCCTCGCGGCTTTTATGATTGGATTCGTTCAGATTCTTACAGTTCGGTATATCCAGTCTCATTTTCATATGGTCGTTGCACTTTTAGCCATCATCCTCACTCTTATCCTTCGCCCCTCTGGTCTTTTTGGGAGACAGAAGGAACTGGAGGAAAGGGTGTAAAATCCAAAATTCGAAGGACGAAATCCGATTTTCGAAAAAGATTTAAATTATTATAAATAGAGGAAACAATTTTGAATCATCAGGAACGGCGAAAAGAGAGGCTTGATCGAGGAATCAAGGTTCGAACAGAAGGGATTTATGCGATTTCTTCCATTGAAGAGATTGCCTATCTGATCCTTCCAAGACTCATTTTAATCATAGGATTGCTAATTCTCCCTGCGATGATCCCCTCTCTCTATTGGAAACGGGTGATTTCCATCACCTGTATCTATGCTCTTCTCGCCCTTGGCTTTGACTTTTTGGCTAATTTTGTTGGGCTGGTGTCTCTGGGTGGAGCCTTCTATATTGGAGTGGGAGGTTATATGGCGGCTATCCTGAACAAATATATAGGCCTCTCTCCAATCCTAACCATTCCTTTAGCCACCTTATTGGGCGCCATCATCTCTACCCTTCTCCTTCTTCCTGCCCTTCCCCTTCGTGGGGTTTACTTTGCGATCGTCACCTTGATGTATCCTCTTGCCATAGCAAGGATTATTGAAGCCTTAAATATCCTTGGAGGAACTGATGGAATCCTTGGTCTTACTGGTTTCCCAAGCCGGTGGCTCGAACAATACATCATCGTTCTGATCGTTATTTTTGCTCTCTTTGGATTAAGAAGATTGGTGAACGAGGATATTGGACTAGTCTTCCGGGGTGTTAAAGACAATGATCAGGCCGTAAGGGCTTCGGGATTAAGTATCACCCTCTATAAATCCATCGCCGTCTTTATCGCCTCAGGATTGGGCTCTTTAGGAGGAGCTTATCTCTCTCATATCTATATGTGGTCGGGAATCTCCCAATTTGCTCTGGATTTCTCTATTATTCCGATTGCTGCCACCGTCATTGGAGGAGGTGGAACACTCGTTGGGCCGCTGCTCGGTTGTTTTTTCTTGGTTCCTATTTCCGAATTTTTAAGAGCCTTTGGAACTTTAAGAATTGTATTTTATTCTCTTATTCTCCTTGCCTTCATTATGTTTCGGAGTGAAGGAATCATGGTATATGCCCAACGGAAGTACCATCAATTTGAAAGATGGGTGAAGGTATGACGGAAGAACCTATCCTTCAGGTCATCAATGCTTCAAAATCCTTTGGCGGAGTTCAGGCCTTAGTCAATGTCAGCTTTGAGGTCAGAGAGGGTGAGGTGTTTGGAATCATCGGACCGAATGGTTCCGGAAAGACGACCCTTATTAATTGCATCACCGGTTTCGTCAAGATGGACTCCGGAAAGGTTCTTTATCGAGGAAAAGAGATTACAAACCGACCGCCCAATGACATTGCCAATCTCGGAATCACCCGTACCTTCCAGATTATGAGACCTTACTACAGCCTTCCAGCCTATAAGAATCTTATCGTCCCTCTCTTCTCTCCGAGGGCAAGAAAGAAAGGAGGCTGGCGGGGAGGTGGAAAACTTGGAGATCGAGCGACTGTAAGTATTGATATTCTTGAAGAGATTGGTTTCGAACGAGACTCTTTCGTTCCCTATAAATTAGCTTCAAGTCTTCCCACTGGATACTTAAAACGTCTTGAATTGGCCAGATGCCTCGCTTTAAAACCGGATATCATTCTCTGCGACGAAGTCTTTTCTGGACTCAGCATGAGTGAGATTGCCAGTATGGTTCCTTTGATTGAAAAGCTTCAAATGGATGGAATTACGCTGGTTATGATCGAACATCGTTTAAGAGAACTGTTCCGGGTTGCTAATCGCGTGATGGTTCTGAATTTCGGCGCCAAATTGACAGAGGGGATTCCTGAAGAAGTTATGCAGGACGAAAAAGTGAAGGAGGCCTACTTAGGTTCTGAAAAATTACTCGATTATACGTTTGAAGCTTAAAACCAATGAAAGAGGAGCTCACCTTTACCCAATTTGATAAAATGGTTGAAACCTACCCGGATCGAACAGCGATCATCTATTTAGGAGAGAAGTTCACCTATGCTCACCTTAAGGATTTGATCGATCGATTTGCAACTGCTTTAAATCGGCTCGGAGTGAAAAAGGGCGATAAAGTCCTTCTTTATATCAGTAATTCAGTCCAATGGGTGGTTGCCTTCTTTGCAATTCAAAAGATTGGAGCGGTCGCTGTCCCCGTAGCTCCAATTTACACCTCCTTTGAGATTGAATACATGATCAACGATTCCGGAGCCGAAACCATCATCTGTTTGGACACGAATTTTGGGTATGTTCAGGATGTTATTCAAAAGTCCTCTCTTAAAAGAATTATCGTCACCAATCTGGCTGACCTTCTCCCATTATGGAAACGAACCGTAGGGTTTCTCTTTGATAAGATTCCCAACGGGATCGTAAAAAAGGGGGAAAATATTTACTTTTTTAAAGACCTCCTTAAAACCACTCCAGAAAAAATAAATGTAGACATCGATCCCTGGAAGGACCTTTCCTACATTCTTTATACGGGAGGAACGACAGGGTTTCCCAAGGGAGTTCCAGGAAATCATATGGGAATGACCTCTTATGTGAGAGATGTCATGGAGGATGTTGCAGGAGGTTATGTGGAAGAGGGAAAAGATACCTATATCGTCATCAACCCCCTTTTCCATATCATGGCTTTAGGTCTGTTTGTCGCTATCGGCCTAAATTATGGGAACACCAGTGTGATTATGCCTGTCCCCCAAGTGGATGCCATCCTGCGGGCCATTGAAAAATATCGAATCCGATGGATGCTCGGGGTTCCTGCCCTCTATCGAATGATCCTTGAGAATGATCGGCTTGAGCAATACGATCTGAGTTCCCTTCGTTACTGTTACTGTGGAGGAGATGTCCTTCCCATCGAAGTCTTTAAGAGATGGCGAGAATATCTGGGAATTCCAATCTATCAGGTTTATGGATCGACGGAGGCAGGGCATGTGACCTATAGTCGATTAGATAGAGAACCAGAATTAAATTCGATCGGGCTCCCTCTTAAAACGAGACAATGTAAGATTGTTGATCCTGATACTCTCGAACCTGTGCCTCCCGGAGAGACAGGAGAACTGCTGGTGACCTCGGATTATACTTTAAAATATTATTGGAATAAACCCGAAGAGACTCAGCGATCCTATGTGGAACTCAATGGAAAGGTCTATTATCGGATGGGAGACTTTGTGAGACAGGGAGAAAAAGGAGAAATCTATTATGTTGAACGATCTGCAGATATCATTAAGTATAAGGCCTATCGGGTCTCCGCATCAGAGATCGAGGCAGTTCTTCAGGATCATCCCACCGTGATCGGAGCGTGTGTGGTTGGGGTTCCAGATCCTAAAGTGGGCGAGCGGATTAAGGCCATTGTTGTGCTTAAAGAGGATGCGAGGGGAGTGGATGCCTCTGAATTGATTAGATGGTGTCGGGAGAGACTTGCTCCTTACAAGATTCCTCAATATATTGAATTCCGGGATATGCTCCCTAAATCAAAAGTGGGTAAACTCCTGAGACGTGAAATCAGGGATGAAGAACGGAGAAAAATTACAAAAGAAAAGAAATAAAAAGGGGCTGTCCTTTCACAGCCCCCGTTGGAGATTAAATTTTTTCTTTTCTTAACGGGTTTCCAGTTCTAAGGCGATCGCCTGGCGTTGGGCGGCTGTAATTTTACCGGCGGCTGCCCGTTTCTTATCCAGACTGACCCGTTCTGCATCCACATAATCTACAGCCTTTACCTCACAGAAACGGACACACTGAGGATCTCCATCGCAGAGATCACATTTAAAATTCTTCCGATCGATCACATTAAACCCCATCGCCCCGAAAGGACAAACGGCCACACAGCTTCGGCAGCCAATACAGATATCATGGTTCACCATCACCCGGTTTAATTCTTCGTCTCTCGAAATGGCCTTCACCGGACAGACAATCATGCAGGGGGCATCCTGACACTGCTGGCACACCATGGGAATATAAACCCCTTCGGACTCCCATTTAACAATTCTGATCCGACTCCGCATGGCATTAGAGACTCCATCATGATAAACCGAACAGACCAGTTCGCAAAGACGACAACCTGTACACTTTTCAGGATAAACCGTTAAAACCTTTCCTGTCACTTCCATCGAGTCTCTCCTTTCTTTTTTCTCTCTTTACGCCTTACTCCTCACATTTGACTCTATAAAAGGTGTGAGGGTTCGTTCTCCAGTCCGAGTCTCTTTAAGGTTTCAGGTTTTGGAACTCCATTCTCATCCAGTCCCTTATACCCATAAAATTCATCGATCATCTTTCTGAATTTTTCTCGATCAATGACTCTTCCAACAACATCCGGTGCTCCTCGCCGGGTTGGTTCATCAAAATAACGATGGTTCAACATATCTCCTCGATAGGGATCCTCCCGTTTTAAACCCTCTCGAAGATTGAAGAGTCGTTCAAGCATATTGCATCGTTCTGCAATATCCCAGAGTTCCCGGGGTGTAAATTCCAGGCCCGTATTATAATAGATGACCTTTGGCCAGTCCTCAAAATTGGGAAGGGTTGCACCTAAAAAGACAGTATGATATTTACATATTCCCAGGCAATCCACTGCCATATAACAGTTCTCCTGCCAGAAAACCTGCCATGGCTTTCCGATATATTCAGTATGCTCAGAGCTGAGTAGTCCATCATATGGAACAGGAGTACTGTAAATTTTTCTTAAAACCGGTTCGGGAAGGTGATAAAGATCGATGGCTGGTCGACTTCTAAGATGATCTGATCCACGAGAGGCTGTAGCCACATTAAGGGCCAAGGCAGGGGTAGCCCGCTCATCCGAATGAAGATTGCTTACCCCCTTGACCTGAATGAGATAATCAAAAGAGTTCTTGCCAATCCTTTCAGAAGCAATCAACCCACCTTCTGCCAGGGTATCGCCCAGCCATCCCTTCCGAAAGGCAATTCGCTTGACCATCTCCAGGAGTGCCTCATCGTTGCCGAATCTCAGCTCCAGTCCATCGGTCTCTTTATCTGTGAGGATTCCAAGCTCATAAAGCTCCATCGCCCATGCGATCAAGCTCCCTGTCTCAAGATTATCCAGTCCAAATTGATTCACCAGGTGATTTCCAACCAGAAGGGTCTCAATACTTCGACAATCCGGCTCTCCACAAAAAGCTCCCTGAGAAGTATATTCTGGTCCCTCATCATATACCCCTTCATAGGGGCCAGAGGGAATTCGGTACTTCGCACGGCAATGAACCTGACAACCGAAACAGCTGGCCATGTGATAAGGCCCTACGGTCTGAGTGCAGACCTCATCGATGGCCTCGGGTTCAATCTCATCACAGTAAAGCTGCTGGTTGTATTGAAAATTTCGACATCGAATCCCACCCCACGAATTCGTAGCTCCCCAGATGAAGGGGGTTCCTAAAGTCCCCTGGGTCTGGTTGACTTTCGCACTGGTAATCTGATCAATAAATCGTTTATTATACTCAAGGGCTTCCTTCGGATGGGCAATCTTGATATCCATCGTGCCTCGTGCTGCAATGGCTTTTAAATTCTTCGAACCCATCACTGCACCCATTCCAGTTCTTCCACCTGAATTTTTGATTCCGGTCATCACATTGGCAAACCGAACAAGATTCTCACCTGCTGGGCCAATTACCATACTTTTAATTTCTTCATCTCCTAACTCCTCCCGAATAGCCCACTGGGTTTCAGTAACTGTTTTACCCCAGATATTCCGGGCATCCCGAATCTCTATTTTACCGTTATGGATCCACAGATAAACAGGTTTCTCTGCCTTTCCCTTGATCACCAGATGATGGAACCCGGCCCACGCCAATTCTGGAGCAAAGAACCCCCCCATGTTCGCACTTCCAATCATTCCTCCTAAAGGAGATTTTGCCATCACATGGGTACGGGCAGTTGCAGAAGCGAGTGTGGCTGTCAAGAGTCCCCCACTGACCAGAAGGACATTTTCAGGTCCGAGAGGATCAATGCCTTTCTTTGTATGATTATAAAGGAGATAGGCATCGAGACCTCGGCCTCCTAAGAATTTTCTCCGAATCTCAATGGGAATAGGTTTAATTTCAATTTTACCTGTTGAGAGATCGATATAGGCTATTTTTCTATTGAGGGCCATCTTTCTTTTCCTCCTTCATCTTTCTTTGAAATGCCTCTTCTGCTATCTTTATATTCACATCCCATACCGGGCCACGAATTCGAGGAAAACCACTCTTAATCCAGGTGACCCGGAATTCCATTCCACAAACAGGACACTTCACCCGATCGGCTCCTGGTTCGGGTTGGAGCCTCCCTAAACAACTTGGATTATGACATCTGACTTGACCATAGGTGCGAGTTTTCCTTAGTACCTCTGCAGTAGTGAGTCCTTCCTTTTCTTCTGCCATAAAAATCCCCCTTTTTTATAAAAAATTCATTTAATAATATTAGTTCACGATAATGAACAACTTTCCTTCTCCCCGATTTTATATTTTTTTCTAAAATAAATTTATTTATTTGTCAACATAAAAATAATTCAGAGTAACTCAGAAAAATTTGTTCACTATAGAGAACATAGTTATAAAAATTATTTTAATCATCAATCCTTCTGTAAGGTTCCTCAGATATTCCAATTTATCCTTTCAGAGAAAGCAAGAGATTACCTTTTAAATATTTTCTTGGATTCCCGCCAGCTCGGGAATCACATATGAGCGGAAGATTCAGGTAAATTTCGCTTATTTTTATTATTTTTTGAGTAAGGTATGAGCGATTACTGCCCTCTGGATCTGATTCGTTCCTTCAAAGATCTGAATTACTTTGGCATCCCTCATCATCCTTTCGAGCGGATGTCTCTGAGTGAGGCCTTCCCAGTTAAGCATTTGAACAGCATTGGTCGTCACTTTCATTGCGATGTCAGAGGCAAAATACTTAGCCATGGCTGAAAACATCTGAACAGGTATACCTTTCGCCTTCTCATCCATCATCTGGGCTGATTTATAGACAATGGCTCGTGAGGCTTCAATCTCCACCATCATATCTGCCATCTCGAGAAGATAGGGAGAGGGGACTTCCCTTTTGGTAAACCAACCTTTTTGTTGACCATATTGGATTAAGT
>JBDOIB010000049.1:0-1291 GCA_041082155.1 Thermodesulfobacteriota bacterium
AGATTTGAGAAACTCTGCCATAAGTATAAAACCAAATACCCAAGCTTCATCAAGGCGATCCTGCCTAAGATAGAGAATTACCTCTGCTTCCTCAAGTATCCAGAAGAGATCCGAAGATACATCTACACCACCAATCCCGTCGAAAGTCTAAACAGTCGAATCGAACGGATCCGAATGAAACAGGGAGGATATTTTCAATCGGTGGCGATCCTGGAAATTAACCTCATGCTCCAGGTCGGTAGACTCAAACAGAGAAAATGGAAAAACCCTATCCCTATACTCAAGACAAAGGCCTATGAACTGCTGCAACTTTTTAATACCAAATTCTACCCCGAGACACATGATTATTCTCTGAAAAACGGGTGTCAACCTCTAATTTCAATATTAATAAAAAAATAGAAAGTTACATCCTCAGCCCCTCTTTCATCAATGGAAGCAAAGTCGGCTGAAAGCTCATCGGTGAATAAATCATCATACTTCTCTCCGTGCCTTTGTTGGCACACATCATAATTATCCGATTCCCCACCCCCTATACTTGACAAGAGCCCCGAAGGCTATAATCTTGAGAGGGCAGTGGAGAATAAAAGAACCTCATCAGCCTTTCTTCATAATATCGTTTTTTCGTCAGGCAAACCCACAAAATCTCAAGAAGCCTTCTGGCAAGAACACATATGGCCGTATTATGCCCTTTGGGGAGGTATCTTCTAAAATAGGTTTGGCAGTAGGGAGAACACCTCTGAGCCGTCCATGAAGCCTCAATCATGGCCCACCTTAACCATTTATTGCTCATTTTAATTAAATGACCATGGTAGATCCTTCCTCCCGAAGCATAGGTGGTAGGAATCAACCCCGCATAAGAAAGAAGCTTACGAGGAGTGGGAAACCTCTCAATCCGGTCTATCTCAGTCACCACCACCCCGGAAAGGATAGGACCTAAACCCGGAAGACTCCTCGCAATCTCATACCTCTCATCCCCGGAAAATACGCGGATCACCTCCCTTTCCGCCTCTTTGATGAGAAGTGTTAAGGCCTCCAATAACTCAATATCCTGCCTCAACAGAAGATCCCCTGGAGGTGGAAGCCTTAAGGTCTTGAGATAACTGAGCCCCGTCTTCCCAAAAGGATCAGAAAGAGAAGGCATCGAAATCCGGTATCTTTCGATCAAGGCATGGAGACGGTTCTTCACCCGAGTCCCCATCCGAACCAGAAAGATCCTCTGCCTCAATATCTCCTTCCTTCTTCTAGTATCCTCTGAAGGAACATAGACCGAAGGAATAAGATTGGCTCTCAA
>JBDOIB010000082.1:0-1404 GCA_041082155.1 Thermodesulfobacteriota bacterium
AAGTCTCTGCGGGAGTGCGGATGTGGTCGAGGCGCTGGGGGTGAAGCTTGATGTGACGAGTTCGGATGTGGAGAGATGTATTCGGGAGATAGGGATAGGATTTCTTTATGCTCCCATTTTCCATGGGGCCATGAGGCATGCTGCGGGGCCGAGGCAGGAGATAGGGATCCGGACCATCTTTAATCTTCTCGGCCCACTTACCAATCCTGCAGGAGCTTCAGTTCAGGTTCTCGGAGTATATGAGCCCCTGCTCACAGAAAAGATTGCACATGTGTTGGGAAGGCTCGGGACAAGGAGTGCCTTTGTGGTCTGTGGGGAGGGGACTCTGGATGAGATCAGCCTCTGTGGATCCACACGGATCTCCCGATTGATCAACGGGGAGGTAAGAAGTTTCGATTTTGAACCCGAAGAGGTTGGCCTTGAGAGGGTTCTTCCGGAGGCAATCCGTGGGGGAGATGCCCTGGAGAATGCCAGAATCATCCGGGACATCCTCGATGGGGAAAGGGGTCCAAAGAGGGATATTGTGCTGCTCAATGCCGCAGCGGCCTTTGTTGCAGCAGGCCTCGACAGTGACTTACGCTCCGGGATTGAGCGTGCCAGGGAGTCCATTGATTCCGGGCGGGCAAAGGAGAAACTTCAGAACCTTATTCGTTTTACCCAGGGATGCACTTCCTTTGTAAGAAAAGATCTTTAAAGGGCTTCAGGTGAAAGATTGGATTGGTGAAATCCTGAGCTATAAAGGTTTTGAAGTTGAAAGGTTGAGGCGAAACGGCCTTTCCATTGACGAAATCCCCGATTTACCTCCTCATCGGGATTTTAAGGCTTCAATCTCCAGAAAAGGAAGGATCAATCTCATCGGCGAGATAAAGTTTGCTTCCCCTTCGGAAGGGATTATTCGGGAAAACATGGATCCCTCCCGGATCGGAAGGATTTATGAGGAAGCAGGGGTCTCTGCCATCTCCTTTCTTACCGAGAGGGGATTCTTTAAGGGGGATATCCATAGGCTTCCTGCTCTCAAACGAGCCCTCTCCGTTCCGATCCTTCGGAAAGACTTTATCATTGATGAGATCCAGCTCAGGGAGTCAGTCCTTTTTGGTGCGGATGCAGTGCTTCTGATTGCAGGAGTATTATCCGAAGAGAGGCTGAGGAAACTTCTTTTTTATTCTCAGGAACTGGGTCTTGACTCAATGGTTGAGGTCCATGATCTCTCTGCTCTTGAAAAGGCTCTTCGCTGTGGGGCTGAGATTATAGGGATCAACAATCGGAATCTTAAAACCCTTGAGGTGAATCTTAAAACCACCCTTGATCTTGCTCCCCTTATTCCTGAGGATCGAATCCTCGTCAGTGAGAGCGGTATCTCCAGGAAAGAAGAGATTCGTCTGCTTGAGGGAGTTGGAGTTAAGG
>JBDOIB010000088.1:0-13352 GCA_041082155.1 Thermodesulfobacteriota bacterium
ATGAGAATTGCTCCCTTAGGACTCTTTTTCTACCGATCCGATCTCCTTTATGAGCAGGCTTGTGCCTCGGCTGAGGTGACCCATGCCCATCCAGTTGGAAAAGATGGAGCGGCTGTTCAGGCTTACGCAATTGCGCAGGCTCTTCTGCTTGACCCCCATGAGGAGTTCCCGAGAGAAGGGTTTATCAACAATCTGATCTCTTTTGCCAGAACCTCTCCGATAAGGGAGAAAATGGAGGAGATCCAAAATCTTTTGAATGAAGACTCTCCTGAGAGATGGGCTTCAGAAAGATTGGGGCGTTCGGTGGCTGTCCATGAATCTATGCCCTTTGCGATTTACTCCTTTTTACGTTACCCAAAATCGTTCGAGGCTTGCCTGCTTTGTTCTATTCTCAATGGGGGAGATCGAGATACCCTTGGAGCCATGGCAGGCGCTCTTTCAGGAGCTTATCTTGGCGTAGAGGCGATCCCTGAGATGTGGCGAGAAAAGTTAGAAAATTTAGAAAGAATTGAACAATTAGCCCTAACCCTTTTTGAGCTGAGTCAGAACTAGTCCGACATTAAAGAGGAAAAAAGATTTGGGCCCTCAGATCTCCGGGAAAATTGAACAGAATCTTCTTTTCGTTTCATTCTCACAGTTTGGGGCCGCTTTCTCTTTTAATTTCATCAATATCTTTCTTCCCTTCTATATCCACCGGATCAGTCCTTATTCCCCTGAAAAAACTCTCCTCTGGATAGGGCTTATTCTGGGCTCCACGGGACTCATCACGGCCTTCACCTCAACCCTGTGGGGTTCATTCAGTCATCACTATCCTCCGAAAAGACTTTATTTAAGTGGCTTCTTTGTCAATTCCCTCCTCATCTTAGCCATGGGCCTTACCCCTTATCTCCAGCTCTTACTTCTCTATAGAATCATTCAGGGATTGATGGGTGGAATTTCTACTACAGGCTTTATCCTCGTCTCTTCCTCTTCTCCAAAGGATAAACTCCCCTTTCAAATAGGCATCTACCAATCCTCCATGACCTTAGGCCAACTCGTCGGGCCTCCATTGGGATCTTTAATTGCCACCTATTTGGGATATAGAGGTGCCTTTATCTTTGCTTTCCTCATGCTTTTTTCTGCTTTTATCTTCTGCTATCTCTATGTCATTGAAGTTCCTCCTCTCCCCAGAGATGAAAAAACTAAAGGCCGCCTCGTATTGGAGAAGAAGATTCTCCTCGGATGGCTGGTCTGTTTTATGGCTCAAGTCCAACTTATGTTTTTGCCAAGCATTCTTCCCAATATTCTAAAAAATTTTGGAATTGAAAAGGACGTGGCATTGAAACTAGCCGGCCTCATCGTGATGCTTTACACAGCCACTGCATTCATTGGCACCTATGTTTGGAGCTGGCTTTCGAGAAAGATAGGAGTCCCAAAGATGATCCTCATTCTTTTCATGATCGGCATCCTTTTCCAATTTTTCCAGGTCTGGTCTCGAGGATTGGTTGATTTTACAATATTTCGTATGATTCAAACGGGTGTGATTGCCGCGGTTCCTCCTTTGATGATCTCTTATTTTGCCAGAGAATTGAGAGGGGGAGTTATCGGTTTTCTCAATTCCGCTCGATTTGCGGGAATGGCACTTGGACCTTTTATGGCAACTTCTGTATTGGCTTTCTCAAACCTTCCATTTCTTTTCTTATTGATTGGTGGATTAGGGCTTTCTGTGATCATCGGCTTTAAAATCTTTTTCGACTCATAAGGAGAAGAAAGGATTGGGAAGAAAAATTTCTAAATGGATCCAAATGGATGAAAAGGAGATCAAAGAAAATCTCTATCGCCATGTGGAAACCCTTTCTGTGAAAATTGGAGAGCGCCATCTCTGGAAGGAGAATTCTCTGAAACAAGCAGAAGATTATATTGATTCTGAACTGAAGTCCTATGGCTATGAGGTCTGGCATCAGACCTATCCTTGCTACGGTCAAAAGGTATCCAATCTCTCGGTGGAAAAATCGGGAACAGAAAAAGGAAGCCTCCTTGTGATCGGTGCTCACTACGATACCGTTCCAGGAACTCCTGGAGCGGATGATAATGCCTCAGCGGTGGCAGGACTGTTAGAACTGGCAAGACTTTTTCAGAAGACTCCGTCTCCCAAGACTTTACACTTTGTTGCCTTTGTCAATGAAGAACCGCCCTGTTTTGGATTTTCCAATATGGGGAGTATGGTTTATGCAAGCTATTTAAAAGAACAAAAAGTCCCGGTTGAAGTGATGATCTCCCTTGAGATGATCGGTTATTTTCGAGACGAACCCATCCAGCGATTTCCTCTTCCAGGGATGGAACTCTTCTATCCTAAGACAGGAAATTTTATTGGAGTGGTAGGAAATATTCCTTCCCATCGTTATGTCCGTGTGATCAAAAATGGAATTCGAAGGCATTCCCGGATAGATGCAAGGTCATTGACGGCTCCCCAATTTTTTGGAGGGATCAATCTCTCGGATAATTACTCTTTTTGGAGACAGGGATATCGAGCCGTGATGGTGACGGATACCTCTTTTTTCAGAAATCCCCATTACCATCAAGAAACGGATACGATCGATACACTCCATTTTGAGCGAATGGCCGAGCTAATCAAAGGGTTATTCTACACCTTGCTCACCATTTAGAAAGGAGGGCCTATGATGAAGGAGATCAAACTACCCAAACCGATCGAAAAGGGAAGCCTTTCGGTTGAGGAAGCACTCCTGAGAAGAAGGTCTGTGAGGGATTATAAAAGAGGAGCCTTAAGTTTAAACGAAGTCTCCCAGCTCCTCTGGGCAGGAGGGGGAAGGAATCTCTATCGGAGAACGACCCCTTCGGCTGGAGCCACCTATCCTCTTGAGCTCTATCTCGTTTCGGGAGAAATAGAAGGGCTTGAAATAGGCCTTTATCACTACATGGTCTCAAGGCATAGTCTCGAAAAATTAAAGGAAGAAGATTTAAGAAGAAGGTTATGTCGTGCCGCGCTGGAGCAGAGAATGATCGAGAGGGCACCGGCAACCTTAATCATCGCCGCTGATTACCGCAGGACCACAGGCCACTATGGCCAGAGGGGAGTCCGTTATGTTCATATGGAAGTGGGTCATATGGGACAAAATATTTCCCTTCAGGCCCTGGCCCTCGATTTGGGGACCGTGATGATCGGGGCCTTCAGGGATCAAGAAATCAAAGAGATTCTTGAAATCGAGGAGGAACCCCTCTATCTCATCCCTGTGGGAAGGGTTTAAAGATTGCCTTTTAATCCGATGGCTTCTGCCACTTCCTGCATTCCTTTAATGGTATCCTCAATCAATTCGTCCAATCCAATCTGGAGCATAGCTGCTCCTTTTTCGATTACAGAACGATCGACCCCGGCAGCAAATCGCTTATCCTTCCATTTATTCTTTACCGATTTGACCTGAACATCCAGGACACTTTTGGAAGGCCTGATGAGTGCTGTGGTCACCACGAGTCCAGTCAATTCATCAATGGCGTAGAGAAACTTTTCTAAGTCGGTCTTGGGCTCGATCTCCGAACAGATTCCCCATCCATGAGAGACGGCAGCCCGAATATACTCTTCGGGCCAGCCTCGTTCCCTAAGAATCTCAGCGGTCTTCTGGCAGTGTTGATCAGGGAACTTCTCATAATCGAGGTCATGAATGAGACCGATAATTCCCCACTTCTCCTCATCCTGTCCTCTTTTTCGAGCAATGTAACGCATTACTCCCTCTACAGCATAAGCATGTTTTCGGAGACTTTCACTCTCATTGTATTGATGAAGAAGTTCTAAGGCCTCCTGACGGGTTGGGGTTTTCTCATTCACGTCCACTCCTCCTTTCTTTTCTCATCCTCTTCAAATGTTCACCAAAGTTTAAGGTTTCAAGGGGAGAAAGAATCGTTCAAGTCCTTCCTTAAGCCTCTTTTGAATCCCTTTTTCAAGGACTCCCTCGGTAAGTACAACGGTCACCGAGGGCTTCTCTGTTGTCCCCTCAATCTTTAAAGGAATCGCCTTCCATCCCTTCTCATCTTCGATGAGCCGAAGGAACTTAAATTTTCGATCTAAATTTTTTGACAGTTCAGGAGAAACTTTTAACTCAACGTTGAGATTGAGTCTCTGTTGAAAATCGACGGTCCCCTTTGGAGAGAGTTTAATAAGATTGGAATTCACCCATCCATCCAAAAAAATCTTCTCTTCCTTCACATCAAAATGAAAAAGACCTTGATCAAATATGATGCTTCTTAATGCAGGATTCCCCAGGAGGGAAGCAATAGCGTCCGTAAGACGGGATTGCTGGATAGACCCTTTTTCCAGTGGAACAATCGCCTTTCCTCTCAATGTCTTTTCAGGATCCTCCATCAAGAAGTGAAAATCTCCCTTTAAAGAACCTGTGGCACGAAATGACCCTTCAGAGAGGAATTTTAGTTCCATAGGTTCAATCCTGAAGAGGCCTTTCTCAAATCGATAATTCATCCGGACATGATTGAATCGATACTCTTGATATTTGGCTGAATCAATCATGATCTGACCTGAAGCCCGAAGTTTCTGGATCAAACCTTCTTTATAGGGTTCTTTCTTTTTCTGAGGTTCTTTGCTTGAAGGTTTTTTCGATTCTTTCTTTACCTGAGCCAGCCCGAGGAGAGGCTGAAGATCTAACGTTTTGGCATGAAAATCGGCTCTTATTTCTGGCAAAGAGAGGTAATCCTTCACACTGGCTGTGAGATGAATCGTATCTTTCTCCATCTGCCCTTGAAGGCGGGCCTGAAGGATCTGGGGTGTGGCTTCCACCTTTCCCGAAATCTTCATTTCTCGTTCATTTAAAGTGACCTTTAGTTCTTTAAGGGAGATGGATCCTGAATCCAAACGGGGCTTCCCATCGTTTCCAATAGATCCCTTCAATTCTGCATCCAGAAAAAGAGAGAGCTTGGGCAACTCTCTCTCTTCATCTATAAAAGAAAGATGAGCATTACGGATAAGGAGCCTTTCTGAAATGATGGCAAGGGGAATCAAAAAAGATTTTTGATCAACCGATCGAGGAGATGAGGAGGTCTTTCTCTCTATAATATCACTAAAATTATATTTCCCATCCTTCCTCTTTACGATATTAATGGTGGGAGATAGAATTTCGATCTTTTTAATGACGAGCTCCTTTTTTAAGAGAGGAAGAAGCCGATGCGAAAGGACAAGTTGTTCCAGTTTCAGGAAATCCTTTCGTTCATCTCTTTCTTTGAGGCTTATTCCTTTAGCAACGATTCCTTTAAAAATGGAGACCTGGATCCTTTCCAGCTCGACTTTTCTTCCGGTGAGTTCCTCTATTTTGGGAAGGACGATGCTTTTGAGCCTCTCTTCCGTGAAATAACTTCTCACCAGGAAATTAAAACCGGTCCATAAAAGGATCAAAATTCCTATCCCGATCAGAAGGATTTTCAACCCTCTCTTCATTTTGGATCCTTCCTACCTAGAGAGAAAGGCTAAGAGGCCATGGATGAAGGCACTCATTAAAAGGATGGTCCCTGTTTTTCGATGGATCCCGAAAGGAACGTTGATCCATCGACGCCCTGTTCCGAATTGAAAAAGAATAAGAAGAAAATTAAAAATTCCAAGCAGTAAGATTATGGATATCCCACCGATACTCATGGATCGCCTCCATCTAATCCTTGACTAAAATCTTAATGGGGGTAGGTCCTGCACTTCCGTGAATATTACAATTAGCCTCCGCAGTTACCTCCAGATCCTCCATGGCCTTTATTTTGATCTCTCGACTGAAAACTTCTCCCTCGGGTCTCTGTGATGAGGTAAACTCCCATCGAGCAATCTCCTTCTGATTTACCAGAACCTTGAGCCAATTGGTATAATGAAGAAAATTATTTCCCTTATGGTTCACATGAATCCTGATCACAATTTCAGAACCCCTCTGGGCGGTTTGTGGAGCCTCGATCGAGGTGGAGGACTTGTTCGCAAATGCGATCCCTTCATGGATAAAAATCAACAGGACCAATAAAATGGAATAGAAATGGGTCTTCTTCATATCCGTCCCCCTTTTCAGGATTTTTAATCCATTCTAACCTATCTCTTGAAAGATGGAAATATAAATTTTATGAAAAAAGGGATTTCCTTCCCATCTCTGCAAAGGGAGAAACTTAATATGTTTGAGGTAATTCTATGGAGGCATATATCAAGGGAATAAAAATACATTATGAAATTTTTGAAAGAAAAGGAGCTCCATCGGTTATCCTAAGCCATTCATTGGGGTCGAGCATGATTTTGTGGGATCCCCAGATGGAGGCCCTTAAACCCTACTTTCAGATTCTCCGCTATGATATTCGGGGTCATGGCGAGAGCGAGGTGGGCCCAGGACCTTTCACCTTAGAACAGTTAGGAGAAGATGCCATAGGACTCTTAAATCATCTGGGCATCAAGCAGGCCCACTGGGTCGGAATCTCGATGGGAGGAATGATTGGACAAGCCGTTGCCCTCGCCTATCCCTCTCGTTTAAAGAGCCTTGTTCTTTGCGATACGGCTGCGATCATCCCACCAGAGGCTCAACCCATCTGGCAGGAGCGGATCGATCAGGTTCGCGAAAGAGGAATGGAATCGCAACTGGAGGCCACAATGGAAAGATGGTTTACACCCTCTTTCCTTGCCAGTCATCCTCCTATCCTATCAAGGATTCGGAACCAGTTTCTTTCCACCTCTGTGGAAGGCTATGTGAACTGTATCGAGGCCATCCGAAGATTGAATTACTTGAATCGGCTTTCTGAAATTCAGCTCCCTACATTGATCCTGGTGGGAGAAGAAGATCCTGGAACGCCTGTGGCCGCCTCAGAGGCCATTCACCGACGAATCCCCAATTCAACCCTGAGAATCATTCCCTCTGCCAGACATCTTTCAAATGTAGAACAGCCCGAGATCTTTAATCAACATCTCTTAGAATTTTTGAAGAAATACGCTTAAGTGATCTTTAAAATTTAACATCCTTTTTGCCCTTTGGAGATGAATTCCGAAAATCCTTCCTATCAAAAACCTGCCTTGATCGTCACGACTCTTGGATCCTTTATTGTCCCTTTTATGGGTTCCTCCATTAATATTGCCCTGCCCTCCATTGGAAGAGAGTTTTCTCTGGATGCCCTGATGCTCAACTGGGTGACGACTTCCTATCTGATGAGTATTGCTGCCTTTCTCCTCCCCTTTGGTAGAATTTCAGACATCTACGGGATTAAAAAGATCTTTCTTCTCGGATTCACTTTGTTCACTTTTTTCTCTTTTTTCTCTGCTCTTTCCCCTTCCGTGTCTTTCCTGATCGGGTCCCGGATCCTTCAAGGGATAGGAGCCTCTATGACCGCAAGCACAGGAGTGGCCATCTTAAGCTCCGTATTTCCTCCCGATAAGAAGGGGAGTGTGTTAGGGATCAATGTCGCCGCCGTTTATACAGGGCTCTCCTGTGGCCCTTTTTTTGGAGGTCTTTTAACTCAACATTTGGGCTGGAGAAGTATCTTTTTCATCAATATTCCGGCCGGGCTAATCATTATTGTCTACTCGCTCCTTCAACTGAAAGGAGAGTGGGCAGAGGCAAGAGGAGAGAAATTTGACTGGTTGGGGTCCATTCTTTACAGTTCTGCTCTGATTACCATGATGTTTGGCTTCTTTCAGATGTCAAGTTCCTTTGGGATCATTCTTCTTTCTCTCGGTCTTATCGGTATATGGCTCTTTATCAGATGGGAATTAAGGGTCAAAAGTCCTGTTTTTGAAATGAGACTTCTCACAGAGAATCGAGTCTTTGCCTTCTCTAATCTGGCTGCATTGATTAATTACAGTGCCACCTTTGCTCTCAATTTTCTTCTCAGTCTCTATCTTCAATCGGTCAGGGGATTAAAACCTCAGGAAGCGGGTCTCATTTTAGTTTCGGCCCCTGTGATGCAGGCTCTCTTTTCTCCCTTTGCCGGAAGAATTTCGGACCGAATCGAACCCCGAAAAGTGGCCTCCGTTGGAATGACCTTAACCACCCTTGGGCTTTTCTTCTTCATCTTCCTGGATGAGAGGACCGCCCTTCCCAAGATCGTTGGTTGCCTCCTTCTTTTAGGCTTTGGATTCGCCCTCTTTTCATCTCCCAATACGAATGCCGTGATGAGCTCGGTGGAGAAGAGATCCTATGGAGTTGCTTCGGGAACCTTAAGTACGATGCGATCGGTGGGAATGATGTTCAGCATGGGATTGGTCATGGTGATCTTTTCGATCTTCATGGGACGAATCCCGATTGCCCCTCCCTATTTTCATCTCTTTCTAAAAAGTGTGAGAGGGGCATTTCTTCTTTTCACCATCCTCTGTGCCTTAGGAATAGGGGCTTCTTTGGCAAGAGGCCCTTCACCAGAAACGCGAAAAATGAGATAAAAATAAAAAGGAGAAATGAAGATGGAAAAAAAAGAAAAGGCATTAGTCACGGGAGCAAGCAGTGGAATCGGTAAAGAGACCGCTCGACTCCTTGCCGAGAAAGGGTTTCAAGTGTTGGCCGTAGCAAGAAGAAAAGAGCGTCTCGAGGAACTAGGACGGGAGAATCCAAATATTCAACCTAAACCCTTAGATCTTTCAAACGCCGAGGCATTGGAAGATTTCTGTCAGGAACTTCGAAATGCTAATGAACCGGTGAGTGTTCTCATCAACAATGCAGGGTTCAGTATCCGGGGGGTTCTTGAAGATGTTCCTCTCTCTTCCATCAGGGCTCTCTTTGAAGTGAATCTCTTTGCCTTGATCCGAATTACTCAAGCCTGCCTTCCAGGAATGCGTCGGCAAAGGAGGGGAACCATCGTGAACCTCAGCTCCATCGTGGGCAAGTTTCCCTTTCCCACAAGCGGACCCTATGCAGCCACCAAACATGCCATTGAAGCCGTGAGCGATGCCCTCCGGCATGAGGTTCGTCCTTTTGGAATTCGGGTCATCACGATTCGTCCGGGAGTCATTGCGACAGAGTTCAACGAGAAGGCCAATCGTTTGACAGGGGATCTCCTTTCAAGAACCGATCCCGATTATAAACCTTTCTATCAGGCCTACGGAGCTGGGATGGCAAAACTCTTCTCCAATGTTTCCATTCCCGGTCCTGAGTTGATTGCCCATCTCATTCTGGAGGCAGTGCTTTCAGATTCCCCCCGAGCAGTTTATGCCGCAGGTCCCCTTGTGGAGGAACTCTTGGAACCACGACTCCACCTAACCGATGATGAGTTCTTTGAGCTAATGGCGGAAAAGACAGGGCTCAAAGGATTAAAACTATAAATACTTTTGAATTAGAATCTCTGCGATCTGAACCGCGTTAAGGGCTGCTCCTTTCCGGATATTGTCAGCCACAATCCATAGATTGATTCCGTTCGGAATCGATTCGTCCTCCCGAATCCTTCCCACAAAGGTTTCATCTTTCCCAGCGGCATAAATGGCCAGAGGATATTGAGCATTCTTTGGATCATCCACGACAACCACACCGGGGGCCTTGGAAAGAATCTCCCGGACCTCCTGAGCGGTAATCTTCTTTTCGGTTTCAATATTTACGGATTCGGAATGACCGTAGAACACAGGAACTCGAACCGTGGTGGCAGTGACCCGAATGGAGTCATCCTCCATGATCTTCTTTGTCTCATTGACCATCTTCATCTCTTCTTTGGTGTAGCCATTATCAAGGAAGACATCGATATGGGGAAGACAGTTGAAGGCAATCTGATGGGGATAGACCTCACATTTGATCTCCTGTTGATTATAGATGGCGAGGACCTGATTCTCCAGCTCTTTGATTGCCCTCTTCCCCGTCCCTGAGACGGATTGATAGGTTGAGACGACCACCCTCTTAATCCTGGCTACATCGTGAATTGGTTTGAGGACAACGACCATCTGGATGGTTGAACAGTTCGGGTTTGAGATAATATTCTTCTTATAATAGTTAGCAATGGCATGGGCATTCACTTCGGGAACCACCAGAGGGACATCGGGATCCATTCGAAAAGCGCTCGTATTGTCGATGACCACACAGCCCGCTTTTGCAGCGATCGGAGCAAATTTCTGACTCACCGAAGCACCCGGAGAGAAGAGTCCGATATCCATCCCTTCAAATGAATCCTCTTTCATCACCTCTACGGTGTATTCCTTTCCTTTGAATTCGATCTTTGTCCCGGCTCCTCTTGGAGAGGCAAGAAGTTTCAGTTCTCCTACAGGGAAATTCCTCTCCTCAAGAATCGAAACCATTTCATTTCCTACCGCTCCGGTTGCCCCTCCCACGACCACATTATATTTTTCCTTTTTCATAAGTTCCTCCTTCCTCTCTTTATAAAAACAGGGATATTCCTTCGAACATCCCCGTTCCTTCGATACCCCATTGTATCAGCGCTATATAAATAGTGGAAATAAATATCTTTGTCAAGGGTTGGATTTTTGATTGTTATAGAAGGGCGATGATGGCTTTGGAGAATTGACGAAAATCGTCAAGATTGTTTTGGATGACCTCATAAAGGGTACTGTAATCAATCTTCCAGTACATGTGAACAAGCAAATTACGGAACCTAGCCATTCTTTGTAACTTCTCTGATAATTCTGTAGGAATAATTTTTTCATTAGCAATGATGGCAAAGCATTCAGCATATTCTTCGGGTACCTTTTTGATATGTTTTGCTGAAACGTGATAACATAAACCAAGCGCCGCTTCCATGGCGACCAACAAACGATAACAGGCAATATCCTTCAGATCCTGATCTTTTAAAAATTCTTCCTTTGATTTCGTCCTGATTCTTTCAAGACGCTCTAAAGATTCTTCAATCTCTTGACATCGGGTTCTTACCAATTCTAAGTTCAGATTCATCAGCCAAATGCCTCCTTAATCCCTTTATAAAGGATTGGCTTCAAATCGAGGTATCTTCGAATCGTTTCTTCAACTACACGAACGCGCAATTCCTCATTTCTCACATAAATGAGAATCCCACGGATCACTTGAAACACAAAGGATAAGGGTGCAAAGTTTAAGACACGGACGTCTATTGGAACTTTGATCTCCCTGCTGAGGGTTTGCCCCAAAGAAAGACTATAAGAAGTAGATTCTTCCTTCTCGATACCTGTAAGAAAGATGCCTATATCTACATCATGGAAAGGAAAATTTTCAGTAAATGAGCCATAGACATAGGCAAATTGAATTTCTGAGTACCTCCTTAACAAGTCTTTAATTTGATTAATTAATCTTTCTTTCTGAATCTGGTTCAACAAAAAAGTCCTCTGCTTCATGGTATTATTTTTATCATAACGAATTAAAAATAACAATGATCCAGAAAACTATAGTAAAAATCCTCAATTAAAAATTAAGGATACCAGCAATGGGGATCTTCTTCAGAATAATCACCCGTTAAAGCGAAGGCTAAACTTCGACAACCCCGACATTCTTTCCATTCACATTCCCTACACTTCCCCTTGAGATTCTCTTTTATCCTTAAGAAGGTTAATAATTTAGATTCTTTCCATATTGTTTCAAGGGGGTCTTTTAAAAGATTTCCCACGGGGACTGGAAACCTCCGGCAGGGAAACACATCTCCATTGGGTAAAATACACAGACCATCCTTCCCCAGGACACAGGGAGCCCCCAAAAGTTCAGGCCCTTCTTCTCTTAAAACCACTTGGAAGGCCTGAAAGGTGAGCAGGAGATTCTTGTCCTCTATAGAAAAAAGACTACAGATTGATTCTATAAATTCATTCCAATCCTCTTTAGTGAGTACCTCGCCCATTCTTTCTCTCCCTCTCCCCCAGGGAATAAATCTCTCTATAATAAACCCATTGACCCCGAGTTCCTGAGAAAGTTTGAGAAAATCGGCGAATTCTCTGAAATTTCTTTTCATCACCGTAAACATAAGAACGAGATCAAATGAAATTTTGTTCTTTAATCGAGAAAGATTCTGAACGACCTTTAAATAGACGCCTTTCTCTCGAATAGAATCATTGGTCTCGGGAGTGGCTCCGTCTAACGAGACTTTAATCTTCTTTAATTTAGAAAGAGAGTGGAGCTCTTTAAGCTTTTCTTCGTCCAGGAATAAACCATTGGTGATGATCCCTAACTCCTCAACTTCTGGTTTCCTCTCAAGATGGTGGAGGAGAGGAAGAAGTTCAGGTTTTAAGAAAGGTTCTCCTCCCGTAAGATGAATACAAGCTCTTCGGTTCCATTGCCTCAGAGCGGCAAGAAGATTTTCAGATACTTTTTTGAGTCCTCCAAAATCCAGATCATTTTTCGCCGAGAAATCCTCTTGATAGCAATGATTACACCGAAGATTACAGAAATTTGTAATATGCCACTGGATATGGAATGGCTCTTTCACGGTTAATTTACAGAATAAATTAATATAAATCTTAAAACCTTCCTCCAAGGCTTATCAACATAAAATTGAATTTCAAAAAATTTATTCGATCAATTGAATAATTTTCTTTGAAAAACAGTCTAATAGAAATGAAATTTTCAAACTTGACATTAAAAATATTTTTTGATGTAATGTTTAAATAAAACCAAGAGGTGGTGTTTATGAAAAAATTATTTGTGCTTTTTTTAACAATATCATTCATGGTTATGTTTTCTCTTTGTGACACTGCTTCTACTCAACTTATCCGTCCCAAAGCTCGTACTACTCCAAGTCAAGGCCCTACCATTGAACAGGCCCAACAAGAGGATGCCTTAGGACCAAAAGCCAGAGTGGCTGTAACGAGATTTGAAAACAAATCTGCAAAAGGCTCATCTGAAATAGGAGAAGGAATGGCAGAGATGCTTGGGCACGCCCTTTTTGCAACCAATCGTTTCATTGTTCTTGAACGTCAGGCTATAGGAGATGTCCTTGTAGAACAAGATTTTGGGGCCTCGGGTCGAGTAAGACAAGAAACAGCCGCTCGGATTGGTGAGATAGAAGGAGCTGATATTTTGGTCATGGGAACGATTACGGAATTTGAACCGGGGTCAGCGGGTGCAGCAGCCGGGGGAGAAAAATCCTTTGATCTACCGGGCAGTGTGAGAAGAAGGGTTGGCGATGTTTTAGGAGTTATAAAAGGCGCTGGCGCAATTAAAAAATCTCACGTAGCTCTTATCATAAAAATGATTGATGCGAAGACAGGGCGAAGGATTGCATCTGAACAGGTCGAAGGAAGTGCTACAGATATTGAAGGACTTGGATCCCTTGCTGGGGGAACATTGGCAGGTTCTCTTTCTGGATATTCCAAAACTCCGATGGAAAAAGCAGTCAGGATAGCTATTGAGGAAGCGGTAAAAGTAATTGTAGCAAAGACACCAAAGGAATACTACAGGGACTCACCAGGTGGCCCCCAAATGGCTCCCTCACCTCAATCTATCTCATCACCTCCATCA
>JBDOIB010000093.1:0-1115 GCA_041082155.1 Thermodesulfobacteriota bacterium
TCTCGGCAAAGGTCACATCTTACACAAGCCACAGGTCCTTGCCTTCCCGATTGAATTTTCAATACCAGGTCTGGCTCACAAATGAACGGTCTTGCTAAAGACACAAAATCAACCCATCCTTCTTTAATAATTTTTTCCATAAGATCGGGAGATCGAAGTCCCCCTACTAAAATTAATGGGAGTTTCCCCACTTTAGGACGGACGGCTTTCGCATATGGAAGAAAATAAGCCTCTTGCTCTTTTGATAGGATATTTGATCTATTTAAAGCTGCGGTTTTTGTTGGAATTCCCCCACTGATTTCAATCGCATCCAAACCTTCTCGGGCCATCATGAAGGCTATTTCCATACCCTCTTGAAGGGAAAGCCCTTCAGGAAGATCATCCTTTATTCCTAATTTAATGGCGATGGGGAAATCCTTATCTACAGCTTTACGAATATTCCGATATATTTCACCAAGAAACCTATAGCGCTTTTTGAGGCTTCCTCCCCATTGATCCTTCCTTCGGTTGGCATAAGGGGAAAGGAAGAGATTTATTAAATATCCATGAGCCGCATGGATAAGAATTCCGTCTAAATTTGCCTCCCGTACTCTTCGAGCGGCCATTCCAAAAGCATCGATAATCTCCTCTATTTCCGAATTTTTGAGCTCGCGAGGCATGAGTCCGCTTAGAGGATGAATCACTGGGGAAGGGGCTACAGGTTCCGTA
The DNA here is from genome assembly GCA_041082155.1 of Thermodesulfobacteriota bacterium. Taxonomy (GTDB): domain Bacteria; phylum Desulfobacterota; class BSN033; order BSN033; family UBA1163; genus CALIBK01. The sequence continues at coordinate 709 of JBDOIB010000093.1, forward strand.
CACTCTGGATCCACTCGGCTTCCACCATGGTTAAGTTCAGCAAAGACAAAACATTCATGTCGATGGATGACCTCAGCCAGAGAACGAAATCCAGGGATAAGGGAATCTTCGTGGAGTCCTAACATTTTAAAGTGGGCTTTTCCTTTTGGGTGGACATAGGCATGGCCAAGAAAGATAGCCGACATCCCACCTTTTGATAACTTTTCATAAAAATCGATTAACTCTGGAGTGACTTCACCGTGAGGTCCTGCCAGGCTCTCAGCTGTAGACGATTTAATAAAGCGGTTTTTAAAAAGAAGTTTATCAATTAAGAAAGGAGTAAAAAGAATAGACATCTTGAAATTATTTCTGGTTCCTCTCCCAAAAGTGATCATAAAAAATAGGTTCCTCTAAGAACTGGAAACGCA
>JBDOIB010000104.1:0-7399 GCA_041082155.1 Thermodesulfobacteriota bacterium
CCTTAACATCCTAGATAGGTTGGTCAAGACAAAGAGCAAATCTCCTAATTCCTCGCGAAGCCTTTTTTGATCCCTTAAGGAAAGGGCCTCCTGAAATTCCTTCAATTCTTCCCTTAGTTTTTTGAACACCCCTTTGAGATGAGGCCAATCAAATCCAACTCCAGAGACTGTCTTACTCACAAGGAAGGCGCGTTGAAGGGCTGGAAGGTTTTTGGGGATCCCCTCCAGCAGCGAAGATCGAGCCTTTGTTGTGTTTTTGAGGATCCTATTTTTCTTATTCATTTTAACCTCTCTATCAGGTCCGTTTCCCACCCCAAGGGATGGTTCGCCTACCCTTCACTTCATTTTCTTGTCAAGATTTCTTTTTTATGTTAATTAAATATCTCTTAAATATTCAATTTGCAAATATTTTTTATTTACAGGAAGAGAGGAAAGAGATGGACTATCGCGATACCCTTAATCTTCCCAAAACAGACTTTCCAATGCGTGCTCAACTGGCCAGGAGAGAGCCTGAAATACTGAGGTTTTGGGAGAGAGAAAAGATTTACAATAAATTAAGCCAACAAGCCAAAGGGAGGCCCAAGTATATTCTTCATGATGGCCCACCCTATGCAAATGGTCACATCCATATTGGAACGGCTCTGAATAAAATCTTAAAGGATTTCATTATTAAATCGAAATTTATGTCAGGATTTGATAGTCATTATGTGCCGGGGTGGGATTGCCATGGGCTTCCTGTTGAACATGAGGTGGAGAAGACTCTTGGAAAAAAGAAAGAAGAGCTTTCGGTCGTCGAGATTCGGAAAAGATGTCGAGAGTATGCGGCAACCTTTGTAAATGTTCAGAGGGAGGAATTTAAAAGATTAGGGGTTTTCGGGGATTGGGAGCATCCTTATTTGACTATGAATTATGATTACCAGGCGACCATTGTGAGAGAATTTGGGAAATTTCTACTCAATGGTTCTGTTTATAAAGGAAAAAAGCCGGTTCACTGGTGTGTGACCTGCAAGACGGCTCTTGCAGAGGCAGAAGTCAAATATGAAGATCATCGTTCTCCCTCGATTTATGTCAAGTTCCGAATGGTTTCTCCTCCACGGGGGAAAGAAATTCAAATAAGTGATCTAATTCCCTCAATAAAAGAGAGGCCGGTGTATGTCGTGATCTGGACCACAACCCCATGGACGATTCCGGCCAATTTAGCGATTGCATTGCATCCTGATTACAGTTATGTAGCGGTGGATGTAGGAAAGGAGATCTATATTTTAGCCGACGCCCTCCTTGAAGAGGTGATGAAAAAATTTGAGATTAAAGATTACCATGTCCTGTCGAAATTTCAAGGGCAGGTTTTGGAAGGCTTCATATGTGAACACCCTCTCTACCCTCGAGAATCTTTAGTCATCCTTGCCTCCTATGTAACCCTCGATGTAGGCACTGGATGTGTTCATACGGCTCCTGGTCATGGACAGGAAGACTATGAGAGTGGGATCAAATATGGACTGGAGATTTACAGCCCGGTGGATGATGAGGGTCGATTTACAGAAGAGGTCCAATATTTTGGAGGACAATTTGTTTTTGATGCAAACGAGGCCGTTAATCAAAAGCTAAGGGAGGTGGGTGCCCTCCTCAAGGAAGAAGAGATGGTCCATTCCTATCCTCATTGCTGGCGGACCAATGATCCAATTATTTTTCGAGCCACTGAACAGTGGTTCATCTCGATGGATAAGACAGGATTAAGGAAGAATGCTCTTCGATCGATTCAAGAAGTGAAGTGGATTCCCCACTGGGGGAAGGATCGAATCTATGGAATGATTGAGAATCGCCCCGATTGGTGTGTTTCACGGCAGAGGGCCTGGGGGATTCCTATTCCGGTCTTTTATTGTCATTTATGCCATGAACCCTTGATTACTGAGGAGACGATTCAACATGTAGCCAAACTCTTTGAAGAAAAAGGGGCTGATGTCTGGTTTGAAGAAGAAGCCAGTCATCTCCTTCCCTCAGGCACCCGATGCTCTAAGTGTGGTGGGGATCAATTTACCAAAGAGACAGATATATTAGATGTTTGGTTTGATTCAGGCGTCTCTTATGCAGCGGTACTCGAGAAGGATCAGAATCTCCAATTTCCAGCAAACCTCTACCTCGAGGGGAGTGATCAACATCGAGGCTGGTTCCACAGTTCTTTACTGACCTGCGTTGGAACTCGAGGCCACGCCCCCTATCTCTCCGTCCTCACCCATGGTTTTGTGGTGGATGGGGAGGGGAAGAAGATGTCTAAATCGGCAGGAAATGTCATTGCTCCGGAGGAAGTGATCAGACGATTGGGAGCCGATGTTCTGAGGCTTTGGGTCTCTGCAGAGGATTATAAGGAAGATATCAAGATCTCCGAAGAAATTCTTAAGCGTTTAGCAGATGCCTACTTTCGAATTAGAAATACATTTCGATTCCTCCTGGGGAATCTTTACGATTTCGATCCCGGGAAGGATAAAATTCCTTATGAAGAGCTGTATGAAATAGATCGATGGGCCCTCCATAGACTCCAGAAATTAATCCGACGAGTCCGTGAAGCCTATGAACGATTTGAATTTCATATTGTTTATCATGCGGTCCAAAACTTTTGTGCCGTTGAAATGAGTGCCCTCTACTTTGATATTCTGAAGGATCGACTCTATACCTTTCCAAGCTCCTCCAAAGGACGCCGTTCTGCCCAAACCGCTCTCTATCTGATCTTGAAAGACTTGACGTCTTTGATGGCTCCTATTCTTTCCTTTACGTGTGAAGAGGTTTGGCAGCATCTCCCTATGGAAAAAGGAAAAGAAAAAGAGGTAAGCGTTCATCTTACTTTATTCCCTGAGGTCAGGGAGGAGTTCATAGATCCAGCCTTAGAAGAAAGGTGGGAGCGACTCTGGGAGGTTCGTGAGGCAGTGACAAAGGCCTTAGAGGTGGCTCGAAAAGAAAAAAAGATTGGTCTCTCTTTAGATGCACAAGTTCGTCTTTCTCTTCCTGATCAGCTCTATTCCTTCATAAAACCTTACGAAAATGAGTTGAAATCCATTTTTATCGTTTCTTCCGTCACTCTTCAGCGAGGAGGAAGAGAAATAAAAGTAGAAGTATCGAGGGCGGAGGGGAAGAAATGTGAACGATGCTGGAATTATGATCTCAGCGTGGGAAGGAATCTTGATCACCCAGCCCTCTGCGAGAGATGCCTCAGGGCCCTTTACTCATAGAACTTCTTTGAAAATCTATTGAATAGATATTTCCTTAAAAAGATGAAAAGGAAGCTTCAGATTCTTCTGCTTACCTTTCTGGTGATTATTGTTCTCGATCAATGGACGAAATATGAAGTGGAAAAGCGGCTCCTGTACCGGCAGACGATAGAGATCATTCCTCATTTCTTCAATCTCACTCATGTGAGAAATCCAGGAGGCGCCTTTGGACTCTTCGGAACAAAGAAGACCGGGGCCGGCACGTTCTTTTTTATCTCTTTTTCTCTTTTTGCAATAGGCATTCTCCTCTACTTTCTCTTTAAATTGAAAGACGAAAAGACCTTGACTTTTGCCCTCTCCTTGGTGTTTAGCGGAGCCATTGGAAATCTGGTGGATCGATTTCGATATGGAGAAGTGATTGACTTCCTCGATTTCCATCTCTTTTCCTACCATTGGCCAGCCTTCAACATTGCCGACTCCACCATTACCCTTGGCCTCGGTTTACTGGCTTGGAGGTTATGGGTAGAAGACAGGAAAAGATTAAAAAGGAGAGCCTGATTGTTTCCCATTTTATTCCGATTGGGCCCTTTTACTATTTATAGTTATGGCTTCTTCGTCATTTTAGGGGTGGCCACTGGGATCGTTCTTGTCATCGTTAGAGCAAAAGCTGAAGGGATCTCCCTTTCTTTTGAAAGATTGGTAGACCTGTTTTTTTATTGCATCCTTTCTGCCATGATTGGGGCAAGGGGTCTCTATGTATTGAACCACCTCGAACACTTTTTGAAGCATCCCCTTGCCATTTTTAATCTCTCAGAAGGGGGGTTGGTTTTTTATGGGGGACTTCTCTTGGCCGCAGGGGTTTCATTTATCTACATGAGAAGGCATCAACTCCCGATCTGGAAGATAGCCGATTTAGTTGCTCCTTCTCTCGCCTTAGGAATCGCTTTTGGAAAGATAGGTTGTTTTCTGGCCGGGTGTTGTTATGGAAAGGAAACTTCACTTCCATGGGCCGTCACCTTTCGAAACCCTAACTCCCTGGCTCGGCTCAACACCCCTCTTCATCCCGTTCAACTCTACGAATCCATAATCAATCTTGCTATTTTCTTTTTTTTAATTTTAATAGTAAAAGAAAAGAGAATGCCCTTTGAGGGGGGGAGATTCTGGCTCTTTATCTTTCTTTATTCCGGGACCCGTTTTTTCACCGAAATGGTGAGAGGAGACCCGAGGGGAGTCTTTTTATATACCCCTCTTTCCGTATCTCAGGGGATAGGACTTTTTTTAGTCATTCTATCCCTTTTTATGTTAATTTATTTAAAAAAGGGTAAAGGAGGCAGAGAAGGCCGGTGGCTGTCTTAGAAATCCTCAAATTTCCCCATCCCATTTTAAAGAAAAAGACAGAAAGGGTGGAGAAAATAGATGGGGACATAAAACAACTGATTCAGGATATGACGGAAACCATGTATCATGCCCAAGGGATTGGACTGGCGGCCTGCCAGATCGGGGTTCCAAAGAGAGTGATCGTGTGGGATGTAAGCCCTCTTGATCCAGAGCATGGTTTCTTCGCCTTGATTAATCCTGAGATTATTTATGAAGAAGGTGAAGTGGAGCGTGAAGAAGGATGCTTAAGTGTTCCAGACTGTTTTGAAAAGGTCAAACGAAAAGAAAAGGTACGAGTCAGAGGGATTTCTCAGGAAGGAGAGGAAGTAGAGATTTATGGCGAAGGAATCTTAGCCACTGTTCTCCAGCACGAGATTGACCATTTAAATGGTATTCTTATCTTGGATCGGATCAGCAAGTTAAAGAGAGATCTTTATGTGAATCGATTGAAGAAGGAGAGGAGAAAGGAGAAGAAAGGATGAATGCTTCCCCATGGGTGATTATATTTTTTGGAACCCCATCCTTTGCTCTTCCCTCCCTGTCCTCCCTTCTTCAAGGACCGGATCAAGTGGTAGCGGTAGTCACTCAACCAGATCGGAAGAAAGGAAGGGGACAAAAATTGAGTCCTTCTCCTGTGAAAGCCTTTGCCCTTGAGAAAGGGATCAAAGTATTTCAGCCCGAAACGGTTAAAGACGAATCTTTCCAAGAAAAATTGAGGGAGCTTCGTCCTCATCTCATTGTGGTCGCGGCCTTTGGTCAAATTCTCCCCAAATCCATTTTAGATCTTCCAGAATATGGCTGTATTAATGTTCATGCCTCCCTCCTTCCTAAATATCGTGGAGCCGCTCCTATTGCTTGGGCCATCCTCAACGGGGAGAAAGCGACCGGGGTCACGATCATGAAGATGGATGAAGGGATGGATACGGGAGATATTTTAAGCCAGTCTGAGGTTCTGATCGAAAGAGGAGAGACGGCCGAAACCCTTGAAAAGAAATTGTCTCTTTTAGGGGCAAATCTTCTGGTGGAGACCATCGAGAAAATAAAGAAAAAAGAAATCTCTCCAATTCCACAGGATCATGCCCGGGCCACTTATGCCCCTACACTTAAGAAAGAAGATGGTAAAATTGATTGGAGAAAAGATGCAGAATTCATCGACCGCCAGGTTCGCGCCTTTAACCCCTGGCCAGGAGCCTTTACTCGATGGGATCATCGTTTGTTCAAAATTTTTCGTGGAGAAGTAAGAAAGCATCCCCATCCGGCAGAACCAGGAAGAGTGATCTGGGTTGGTTCTGATTTTATTGAAGTAGCGACAGGAAAAGATTCCTTCGTCATTAAAGAGGTTCAACTGGAAGGGAAAAGAAGGATGGGAGTTCGTGAATTTCTTTTAGGTCATCCTGTTTCCATAGGTGCATTTTTTGAGTGAGGGGAGGGACTTTGGAACACCGGCCCAAGAAAAGGATTTTCATTGGACTCTTGGTTGTGACCTGCCTGATTCTTTTTTTCCTTCTCTTTCTGGTATGGTATATCCCCCTGATAGGTTTAGGGAATATCCATCCTTCGTTACCTTTCCTTTATACCCTTTTTTTGGCTTTCTTTGTTTTTTCACTGGTATTTGGAGGGCTTCTTCTTGTCTTAACCGTGATCAGAGGCAAGGATATTCTTTTCAGTCAAAAACTCAGAGGGATAACAGCAAAAGTGCTCTTCCCTTTGATGATCTTAATGGGAAGATTAGTAGGGGTCTCTAAAGAGAAAGTTCAACAATCTTTCATAGAGCTCAATAATCACCTCGTTCGTTCGAATCACCGTCGAACTCGACCCCAAAGAATTCTCCTCCTTCTTCCCCATTGTATTCAGAATTTTGATTGTCCTATCAAGATCACGGGGAATGTCAAAAACTGTAAGGGTTGTGGAAAATGTGAAATCAAGGATCTGATCGAGCTCGGGGATCGGTTTCAGATAAAGATTGCTGTAGCCACTGGAGGTACTCTGGCCCGGAGGATTATTGTCGAGAATAAGCCCGAGGCGATTGTGGCGGTGGCCTGTGAACTGGATCTGACCACAGGAATTCAGGATGTCTATCCAATCCCAGTCATTGGAATTCTTAATGAACGCCCCTTTGGGCCCTGTATTAATACCAGAGCCGATATTGAGAAAGTCAAAAAAGCCATTCTGGATTTTATCGGGCCCGAGTCCTCAATAACCGACTAATTTGACAAAATTTTCCAAAATAATTATATTGTTAAATAAAACCAAAGAGGTGAGCGTTTATGAATCATTTTAAGACCTTCCTTTTAATGCTTGTATTGACCCTTCTCTTCGTTTTAGTGGGTTCTGCCATTGGAGGAAAAAATGGAGCCGTCTATGCTTTTATTTTGGCCGGGCTGATGAACTTCATCGCATACTGGTTTAGTGATAAGATTATCCTCCGGATGTATGGAGCACAAGAAGTTTCCGAAGCGGAGGCTCCTGAGCTCTATCGAATCGTGGCCAATTTGGCAGGGAAGGCAGGAATGCCCATGCCTAAGGTTTATATGATGGAGCATGACGCACCCAATGCGTTTGCAACTGGAAGAAATCCTGAGCACGCAGCCGTAGCCGTGACCACAGGCCTGGTGAGGCTTCTCTCCAGAGAGGAATTAGAAGGGGTGATTAGCCACGAGCTGTCTCACATTCGCCATCGGGATATCTTGGTGAGCACTATTGCTGCCACATTAGCAGGAGCGATTGCCATGCTTGCAAGAATGGCTCAGTGGGGAGCCTTTTTCGGGATGGGTCGTTCGGACGATGAGGAAAGAGGTGGAAGCCATCTCCTTTTTACTCTT
>JBDOIB010000120.1:0-16929 GCA_041082155.1 Thermodesulfobacteriota bacterium
CTGGGAGATATGTCCCGCCCCGAAAAGAAAAACCGTGGGCTCGGAGAGGATGGGTTCCAGTAACACTTCTATCTTTTTATCTCCTTTATGAAGCACCATTACTTCGGGCTTCTTCTCATTTAGGACCCTTTCACTCTCCCTGAACACGTCTTCTTCCAATTCCTTCTCTTCCAATAAAGATCCAAACCTCTCCCCTGAGGGTTTTATTAACAGTTTAGTTCCGTCTCCGTGGGGGAGAGCCTCTTCCGATGAGATCAAGGTTGCTAAGATTCCTGCCCCTCCCTCCTGTTTAATGCTCCTAATCTCCTGGTAAATCTTTAAGAACCCTTCCTTTAAAGGCTCCAAAAAGATATCTATATTTCCTCCACAAATCATCCCACTCTCGGCTGAATCCTCGGGGGTCAGACGAAAATGGAGAACTTTTCGTGTACCTTCTCTTAGGACCTCCTGAGCCTCTTGCCAAACCTCTGCTTCTACACATCCCCCTCCAATGGAACCCACCGTGCTGCCATCAGCTCTAATTAAATACTTTGCACCCAATGCCCTGGGGGCAGACCCCATTCGTCGGATGAGAGTCGCCAACACTAATCGCTCTTTTGCCTTTAAGGCTTTAATAATTTCTTCATAGAGATCCATAAGGGTTAAGGACCTTTCGTCTTTGGAGAGGATTTCCCACTCTTTGGGGAAACCTCTATCCCTTTTTCCTTCGAGCGAGCCAGGGGTAAGAGAAAAAGTTGATAAAAGACCGGATCGGTCCATAACGCTATCTCTGGAGCAAGGTCCCCTATCGAGGCAGAAAAAAAGACCTGATTATTGTAGGCGTTAAAATTGGTGGAAAGGTTTTTCAGGGCTCGATAGAGTTCCAAAGCGGCCACCAGATGGTTAGAACGGTTCTTTAACTGGACGAGTTGTTCCCGAGCGACCTTCATCCATTCTCGATCCCTTTCGAGTTGGGAGATCCAAAACTTTCCCTCTTGATATCGGAGTTCAAACTCTCCACCTTGAATTCCATCCACCAATCTCTGATGGACCTCCTCAATCCTTTTTAACAAGTTTTCTATCTGAAAGAGGAGTTCAGATTTTTCTTTTGACTGAAGTTGAAAGGCTCGGGTGTTTACCTTTTTCATGAAAAATTGAAGTGGCTCCTCCTCGGCCCAGACCAAAACGGAAATGGCGATAGGAAAGATGAAAATTATTCTTTTAAAGAAACACCTCATATTCTCTTAGCTCCTAAGCACATCGAGGACCGGAGGATCTTTTTGAAGCTGTCCTAAAAGAACTCTCTCGACTCTTGGAAAGCCCTCCCTCAAAATTCTTTGACCCAATTGAATGGCCCTTTCTCTATCTTTCAAAAGATCCAGTTTATTAAGAAAGACGACCCTCCTCGCTCCTTGCGGGCCTCCTTTAAAAAGTCCCTCAGGATGGAGGACCAACCGGAGGAAAGTCTCCTCCGTGATTTTTCCTCCTTTTGGAGTACCGGTGATTTCAGAAATTCTATCCACCTGGAAGGCATTCTCCTCGTTTAATTCTTTATCCAACCCATCTAAACCCAAAAGGCCGATAATCAGGGTAGCGGAGGAGGGAATCACCGGTTCGCCCTCTCTTGGAGCTTTAAGAGGTCTCCTCTTGGCTCCATCGGCCTCCACAATCAATCCATCCACCTCATTTTCCTGCCAAAGCTCACCAATGAGGTCTGGAGAAAGACCCCTCAATTTTCCGGATCCGATTCTTTGGGCGGCGATGGTGAGGTGCTGATATTTTTCAAGAAGGAGGGCAAACTGTCTTTTAATTTTTCTTTCATCTTCTTCCACTAAAAGGAAAGGGGTCTCTTCCTGAGAGGGTTCAAAAATCTTGGTGGTAGTGGTCGTCGCCACTCTCTTCCCCTCCGCAAGATACTCTTTGGCCAGACGAAACATCAGGACGGTCTTTCCCCCTCCTCCTACCAGACCGATGAGTTCCTTCGGACCAAGCGATAAAGCTTCTATTAAAGGATATCCCACTCTCAAAAGAACACCTATCCTATTTCTTCCCTCTGGGCCGAATCATGTTTCAAACAATTATCGATTAAACCAATAGAGGATGGCTTCCAGGACTCCTCCCGCAATGGCCCTCGCCTTCTCAGAAATCGTAAAACAGTATTCCTTTTTTCCTCTTGGATCGATATCCCCCACTTTCATTCCACGACGTACTTCCAGCCCATCTCGAAGAAGTCCCCGTATGATTCCATCGATCTGGGCGATCACCGGGTAATCTTCCACTACGGCAACCACTGTTCCTTTTGTGACCCGATCTCCAATCGACCTTTGTGCGCGAAAAATCCCCTTTTTGGGAGTTCTAAGGACTCGCTCAGTGGTATATCCCCCGATATCTCCTGGAATTCCTGTATCGGGTTCGGCGGATCCCTCCAGAATCACTCTTCCTAAGTGATGGCCTCGATTCGTTTCAATGACTATATGGACATCTTTATTTGCAATAAATCCCGGACCCAAACCGATCACCAGTGGGGCATCATCGATTTTCGTTCCAACGTTTCGCTTTGCCATGATGGCATCGACTAAAACATCTGGTTTTAAGAATTCGATCGTCTGCCTGCCGTCCGGATCGATTAAAATGGGAATCTCCTTTCTCTCCCAAAGGGATAAAATCTCTTCGGGGGACTGAATGAATGTGGCCTGGACCCCTTCAACCTTTTTCTTTCCCTCATAAATGGCCTCACAGAAAGAGACCTCCCTTCTTACGGCAAGGGGTTGAGGAATCTCGAGCATACAAATTCTAAAATGGCAGCGATAGAGTCGATGGGCCACACCACTGGCCATCTCTCCTCCTCCCCGGATGAGTACGGTTAATTCATGAAGGGCTTTAGTGGATGTCATGGCGAGATTCTTTCTTCACCTCCTGAGATGAACAGGATCTTTTTAGGGTTTGATAATCTTCCCAAGTATCTATATCCTGGATCACTCCCTTCGATGTGGTCGAAACGATTTCAACGTCTATCTCATTCTTTTTTATAATTGACTTCCCCCCTCTATCTCCATCCAAGGTAAAAAGGTCATTAAAGTATTTTCGATGAAAAAGGACCGGATGACCCATCTTTCCTAAATAGGAGGGTACAATGATCCCTTTCTTTGATTGCTGGAAATGATGGATCAGAGCGTTGATGGTTTTCGTGTTAAGATTGGGTTGATCTCCCAGGGCAATCAAAACTCCCTGGCTTTTGGGATGGATGACTCGGAGTCCGTAATGAATAGAGGCGCTCATCCCTTTTCGATACTCCGGATTAAAGATGATCTTTACCCTCTTTTGTTTTAAACGGGTTTCCATTTCCCTCAGCTTCTCATTGAGAACCACAACAACTTCCTTAACCTTTGAACGGAGAAAGGTCTGAAGACATTTCTCTAAAATGGTTTTTTTTCCCCAAGGAAGTTGAAGTTTATTTATACCCAATCGTTTGGATTCACCTGCACCAAGAAGAATCGCCGAGACTTTTATGGACTCCCTCATTTCATTTCCAATTTAATCTTGATTTTCAAAGGATGTCAAGTTTTAATCCCTCCTTTCTCGGAGTCTTAAAATCCAGACAAATTCCATTTTTCATTTGCCTTGACAATTAAAAATTTGAATATTAGAATTTTTATTAAATTGAAATCGTTTAAATTAATCCTCAAAAGAATCCCCTTCATCTAAATTCCATTTGAATTTTATCTTCAGGGGGTGAAAAGAATATGCACGCCATGACCAAAGAAAATCTAAAATCTGCATTTGCCGGAGAGAGTCAGGCTCACATGCGATATCTTCTCTTTGCTGACAAGGCTGAGGAAGAGGGATTTAGAAATATTGCCCGGCTATTTCGAGCCATCGCTTTCGCCGAGAGGGTTCACGCTTCTAACCACTTAAATGCTCTGAATGGAATCAATCTGACCGCAGAGAACCTTGAAGTGGCCATGGAAGGAGAACGATTCGAAGTAAATGAAATGTATCCAGCCTATAAAACGGTGGCTGAACTTCAGGATGAAAAGAAGGCCATCCGTTCTATCAACTACGCCCTTGAGGCAGAAAAAATCCATGAGGTCCTCTATTCAGAGGCAAGAGAAATGGCTAAAGCAGGAAAGGATATAGAGATCGGGGAGATCTATATCTGTCCGGTGTGTGGCCATACGGTTGTGGGAAGGGTTCCTGAGCGATGCCCGATTTGTGGGGTATTGGGTGATAAGTTTAAGAAATTTTAAAAAAGGGTTCTTTTTTTGATTTAACATAAAGCAGGAGGTATATATGGAGACCATTCAGGCAATCAGGGAAAGAAGGTCTATTAACTTTTTTCAACCTGGTCGGGAAATCCCTAAAGACACACTCCTTGAACTTCTCAATATTGCCAATCTTTCCCCTTCTTCATTTAATCTCCAGCCTTGGAAGGTGATGGTGGTTAAAGACCCGGAAAGGAAAAAGACTCTTCGAAAGTGTGCCTTTAACCAACCCAAGGTGGAGGAAGCCTCTGTGGTTCTTATCCTGATCGCGGATCCTAAGGGGGTGGAGGAGAATCTGGAAAGGGTTCTTGATAGCTGGCAACAACTCGGATACATCAAACCCGAAGCGAGAGATCCGTCCAGAGAGATGGCAAAGAATCTTTACGGGACCGAGGAGAGTCTGAAAAGAAAAATCTTTGCTGTGAAAAATACCGCCTTGTTTGCAATGAACCTGATGATCGCAGCAAAAGGATTGGGGCTTGACACTCATCCGATGGATGGCTTTGATGAAGAATTAATTAAAAAAGAATTCGCCATCCCACCTGATAAAATTATTCCCATGCTCATTGCGGTAGGATATCTGAAGGAAGGGGTAAAACTTCTGCCCCGGGCCTTTCGCAGACCGATCGATGAGTTCACGACCTGGCTATAAAAATAAGAAACAATGTTTTAGGGAATTAATCTGAATTGTAATTGAAACGCTATGGGAAAGATTTAGAGTTGAGCATTTGATGTGGAAGTTGAACCGTCGTAAATTTATTATGTTATCGGGCATACTCATCCAATCCCTATTTCCAAACCCTATAAAATTTACTTTTTCAAAAAACAGAAAGGAGGAGAAGATGAACTACACAGCCAAAGATTACACAAAACTTTTAGGGATGGAAGGATTTAGTGAAACCCTGTTACGGAACCATTTTACCCTGTATCAGGGTTACGTCACCAACACCAATAAATTAATGGATACCCTTCATCAAATGAGTAAGGAAGGGAAAACAGCCGCTCCCGAGTTTTCCGAATTGAAAAGAAGATTTGGATGGGAATTTAACGGAATGAGACTTCATGAATATTATTTTGAGAATCTCAGGGGAAAAGGAGGATTGCAAAAAGAAAGCAAACTCTATAAGAAAATCTCCGAGGATTTCGGAAGCTATGAAACCTGGGAGAAGGAATTTAGGGCTGTAGGAGCAATGCGTGGGATTGGATGGGCGATCCTATATCAGGATAATCTAACTGGACAACTGTTTAATTTCTGGATCAATGAACATGATACAGGCCATCCCGCAGGATGTGCGCCAATTTTAGTTCTTGATGTATTTGAACACGCCTTTATGATAGACTATGGTCTAAAGCGGGCTGATTACATTGAAGCTTTTTTTAAAAATATCAATTGGGCAGAGGCTGAAAAAAGAATTAAATAATTCTTGGGCCAAGAATAGAAAAAATATAAACCAAGGAGGGGGAGATGCCTATCATAGAGCGTGATCCGGAACTATATGATATTTTAAAAAGAAGCCGGCGAATAGCTATCATAGGCATCTCTCCCGATCCTTTGAAGGCGGGTCATTATGTCCCAAAAACATTGAAGGAGAAAGGATTCGAACTTTTTGGAGTCAATCCAAAATATGAAGGCCAGGAGATCTTAGGCATTAAAGTGTATGGGTCCATAAATAAAATTGAGCAGGATATCGATGTGGTTCTGGTATTCAGACCATCCGGAGACATCCCCGAAATCGCGAAGGGAGCTCTCCAAAAAGGTTTTAAAACCTTCTGGATGCAACCCGGAACCGTCAATGAGGAAGTGAAAGAAGACTTAGATAAAAGAGGGTTCAATGTGGTTGCGGGAAGGTGTATGAAGATAGAGAGCGAGAGGCTTCTAAAAAAATAAGAGAAAAATGGGCATAAGCCAATCCCTCAGTCCCATCTGGCTGGGGTTCATAGGAAGTCTTGGAGCGGGCCTTGCAACAGGATTGGGAGCACTGCCGACCCTCTTTTTCTGCCTCTTGGGAATTTATGGACCCCTCATATCCATCCTTCCAAAATATAAAGGACTGAATAAAAGGAGAAGAAATTGGATAGAGGCATAAACATTCTTATCGGAGGAGAAGCAGGACAGGGACTTCAAACCATAGGATTTATTTTCTCAAAGGCCTTGGTCCGAAGCGGTTATTCTGTCCATGCCCATCAAACTTATGAATCAAGAGTTCGAGGGGGACATAATACATTCTCTATCCGAGTGGGAACTCAAAAAGTATTGGCTCCTCAGGAGGAGATCGATCTTCTCATCGCTCTTAATGAAGAAAGTATTGATCGTCACAAAGAGGAACTCACTTCAAAGAGCTTTATAATTGGCAATTCTGATTTAAATCGAAAGGAGGAAAACTGGATCGGTGTTCCCTTCAAAACCTTCGGCGAGGAGGTCTATTGGAATACAGCTGCTATTGGAGTGGCCGGAGCTTTATTAGGTTTGGATCGTCAGGTCTTGAGCAAAGTCATAAGAGAGGTTCTCGGAGAAGAAAAGGCGACTAAAAACCTTGATGTCCTTGAATCAAGTTATCAATGGCTGGCTTTCCAGCCCATTAAGCGGAATGTGTTATCCCCTGCTTTAAAATCCTTCTCTCGGTTATTGATGAATGGCCATGAGGCGGTGGCCTTAGGAGCCATCTCTTCAGGGTTAAAATTCTGTGCTTTCTATCCAATGAGCCCCTCTACCTCGATTGCCCAAACCCTTATCGATTGGTCGAAAGAAATGGACCTTATAGTGATTCAAGCAGAAGATGAAATTGCGGCAATCAATATGGCTATAGGAGCGTCCTATGCTGGAGCCCCAAGTATGGTTCCAACTTCTGGTGGAGGATTCGCTTTAATGGTGGAAGCGGTAAGTTTAGCGGCAGTCAGCGAAACACCCGTGGTCATCGTTATTGCCCAAAGACCAGGCCCAGCTACAGGACTGGCTACTCGAACCGAGCAAGGGGACCTCCTGTTCGTCCTTCACGCAGGTCACGGAGAATTTCCACGGGCGATCTTTGCTCCAGGGACAGTCGAGGAATGTTTTTATCTCACAAGAAAAGCCTTTGAACTTTCAGAAAAATACCAGGGACCCGTATTCATTCTGACGGACCATTTCATTGCAGACTCCTATAGGGATATCGAGCCGATTCCTGTGGAAACTCTCTCTCCTATCCAAGCGGGCTTAGACCCAAAGGAGGTAGAGTCTCCTTATCTTCGATATCGAATCACAGAAAGCGGAATCTCCCCTCGTCTCCTTCCTGGATTAAGTAAATATTTAGTGATTGCTGATAGTCATGAACATACCGAAGATGGTCATATGACAGAAAATCTTTCTATCCGTCCCAGAATGGTGGATAAACGCTTAAGAAAAGGGGAAGGAATCCGTTCCGAGGTCATTCCTCCAACGTTTATTGGCGAACCCAAAACGGAAACCCTATTTGTTTGTTGGGGATCAAGCAGGGGGTCTGTGGAAGAAGTGACCGCCTTCCTCTCCTCAAACGGAACAAAAGCCTCCATGCTCCATTTCTCTCAGGTCTGGCCAATGATTCCCGAACAATTTCTTCATTATTTAGAAGAGGCCAAAGAGGTGATCTGCGTGGAAAGTAATGCAACGGGGCAACTGGCCCAACTGATTCGAAGAGAAACCGGATTTCTGATTAAAAGAAGAATTTTAAGATATGACGGGTTACCCATTACCCCCCAATATATAATACGGCATCTTAAAGAGAGGTAAACCCCTATGGTCACTTTAAAAGATTATGGAGAATATAAAACGGCATGGTGTCCAGGATGTGGGAACTTTCCACTTTTAAGGGCCCTCAAACTTGCGTTAGTTAAAAGAGGACTCGAACCTCACCAGATTCTTATTGTGTCAGGAATTGGACAGGCTGCCAAGACCCCTCATTACCTGAATGCGAATGTCTTCAATGGGCTCCATGGACGAAGTCTCCCCGTGGCCATAGGAGCTAAACTCGCCAACCCAAACCTTATTGTGATTGCCGAAAGTGGGGATGGGTGTATGTATGGAGAGGGGGGCAATCATTTTCTCGGGGCGATTCGTCGAAACATTGATGTCACCGTCATCGTTCATAATAATCAGGTCTATGGATTAACTAAAGGTCAGGCCAGTCCAACTTCTGAGGAGGGATTTGTGACAAAAGCGCAACCCGATGGCGTTTTGGAAACCCCCTTCAATCCTTTGGCAATTGCTGTGGCGATGCAAGCAGGGTTCGTGGCCCGGAGTTTTGTGGGGATGGAGGATCATCTGGTAGACATCATTGTTCAGGGAATCGATCATCCCGGGTTTTCTCTAATCGATGTCCTCCAGCCTTGTGTCTCCTTTAATCGAGTTAATACCTTTAAATGGTATCGGGAACGTTGCACTCCCCTTCCCTCTTCCTACAACCCTTATGATTGGGAGAATGCGATGAAGGTAGCGGTCCAATGGGGAAAAGAGATTCCGGTAGGGATTATTTATAAAAATAATCGACCTCCCTATGAAACCCGCTTCTCAGCCTTAAAAAAAGGACCATTGGTGGGACAGAAGGTAGATCTTCCAAAATTGAGGAAAATCATGAATTCCTATGCCTAAAAAATTGATCGGAAAGGAGTGAAAGATGAAAAGAGGCCTTATTTTGATTCTCATCGTCTCTTTCTCGATACCCATCCTTCTATTTGCTCAAGAAAAAACTCAAAAACCAAAGCCCCCACCCATAAGCCAAGAAACCCAAAGCTGCCTTGAATGTCATAAACAGTATACCCCTGGAATTGTAGAGGATTGGCAGAGAAGTCTTCATTCAAAGACAACCCCTTCATCCGCACTTAAAAAAACGGAGAAGATAAGAAGAATCTCTGCACAAAGAGTTCCCTCATCATTAGCAGGAGTTGTGGTAGGATGTTTCGAATGCCATGGATTAAATCCTGAAAAACATAAGGATCACTTTGAACACGAAGGGTTTAAAATAAACATCATTGTAACCCCGAAGGATTGTGCCACCTGCCACCCGGTCGAAGAAAAACAGTATTCAGGAAGTAAAAAGGCCCATGCCCTCGGAAATTTGAATAAAAATCCTGTCTCTCATACCTTGGTTCACACGATCATCGGCAAGAAAACAATAGATAAAGGAAAAGTGGTTCAAAAGGAGGCCTCTGATTTTACCCGTCAGGAAACCTGTTTTGGATGCCATGGAACAGAGATAAAGGTCACAGGGATGCAGTCGATTGAAACCGGAATCGGAACGATCGAGGTTCCAAAACTCACCCACTGGCCCAATCAGGGAGTAGGCAGGATCAATCCGGATGGAAGTTTAGGCGCCTGTTCCTCCTGTCATACAAGGCACCAGTTTTCCATCGAGGTGGCTCGAAAGCCTTACACCTGCTCTCAATGCCATCTTGAACCTGATGTCCCTGCCTGGAATGTTTACAAAGAGAGCAAACATGGAAATATTTTCGATTCTAACTATACGAAATGGAATTTTCACGCGGTTCCTTGGAGAATAGGTAAAGATTTTCAGACCCCTACCTGTGCCACCTGTCATAATAGCCTGATCGTTAATTCGGAAGGGAAAACGATTGCCGAAAGAACCCACGACTTTGGTTCAAGACTTTGGGTAAGGCTCTTCGGGCTAATCTATTCCCACCCTCAGCCGATTCAGGGGGATACATCCATTTTGAGAAATAAGGATGGTCTTCCCTTACCCACAGCCTTAACAGGGGAGGCCGCAAGGGAAGGGTTGATCGATGAAAAAGAACAAAAGAGAAGAAGATCGGTCATGTCTACTATATGCATTCAATGCCATTCAACCTCCTGGACGAGTAACCATTTTGCCAAACTGGATCATACCCTTCGGGAAGTGGATGAAATGACTCTTGCATCCACACTCTTGCTCCTCGAGGCGTGGAATTCCCATTTGGCTGAAGGCCTTCCTCACGGAAAAAATCCATTCGATGAAACGATAGAACAGATGTGGATCAAACAGTGGCTTTTTTATGCCAATTCCATTAAATATGCCTCAGCGATGACCGGTGCCCCGGATTACGCGACCTTTAAAAATGGTTGGTGGAATTTGACTGAAACCTTGCAACAGATGAAAGACTGGATTGAATTTAAGAAAAAGGCAGGATCGCATCCTTAAAAGGAGGTTTCTTCGAATGATCATTCAACAATTTTTTGTACCGGGTCTCTCTCATCTCTCCTATCTCATAGGAGGAACGAAAAGCTGTGCTGTCGTGGATCCAAAAAGGGATATTCAGGTGTATCTGAATACAGCGAAGTCAATGGGTTTAAAAATTACACATATCCTTGAAACCCATCTCCATGCGGATTTTGTCTCGGGTCATTTAGAGTTAGCAGAGCAGACAGGAGCAAAAATTTATGCCCCCAAGAAAGGAAATTGTCAGTTCGAACATATCGGCCTTTCTGAGGGAGATTCCCTTTCGATTGATGATATGGAAATCAAAGTCCTTGAAACCCCGGGCCACACCCCCGAACATATCGTATACGTGGCAATCGATCATTCCCGTGGAAAAGAACCCGCTGCCCTTTTTAGTGGAGATACCCTCTTCGTTGGGGATGTGGGAAGACCTGATCTGTTTCCCGGAAGAGCTCAGGAGTTGGCAGCCAAGTTATTTGAAAGTTTAAAGAAATTGGCCTCCCTTCCAGATTTTTGTGAGCTCTATCCTGCTCATGGAGCAGGATCCTTCTGTGGAAGGATATTATCTGAAAAAAGAACAAGCACCATAGGCTATGAAAAGATGTATAATGATGCATTTAAGGAAAAAGATCAACAGAGATTTATTAAACTCCTGACCACCCATATGCCAGAGGCCCCTGATCACTTCAGTCGCTGCAGCGAAATCAATAGAAAAGGCCCTCCTTTAGTGAAAGAACTGCCCGTGTGGATCCCCTTTGAACCCGAACGGTTTCAGCAAAAGGCCAATGATCCCGAGGTCATTGTCCTTGATACACGCTCAAACGAAGCCTTCGGAGGTCAACACATCCCCGGGGCCTATCATATTGATTTTGGAAGTAACTTTTCAACCTTTGCAGGATGGGTTCTTCCTCCTGAAAAAGAGATTCTCCTTGTGATCGATAAAAATGAACAGGTCGAAGAAGTGATCGCCCACCTCCGGAGAGTAGGCTTGGATCGAACCATTGGGTATCTCGATGGAGGAATGTATGAGTGGGCAAAAGCAGGATTCCCTACAGAACATATCTGCCAGCTTTCGCCCGTTGAATTGGAGAGAAGAATAAAAAACGGTCCTCCTATGATCATCTTGGATGTTAGATCGAGAAGAGAATTTATGACAGGCCATATTAATGGAGCCGTTAATATCCCCTTTGCGGAGTTAAGGACCAGGGCTAATGAATTAAGAAAAGATGTTCCAATCGTAGTCATCTGCAATAGCGGACATCGCTCGAGCTTGGGAGCGAGTCTTCTTCAACGCCAGGGCTTTAAAGAGGTATTCAATTTTGCAGGAGGGATGTTGGGTTATTGGTCGGCAGGGTTAGGACCTGAATGTCCTTTCTGTGTCGCACCCCATCTTCCAGAGACCTCAAAGGCCAAAGAAGTGTCAAGGGCTTAATGGCTTCAATGGGCTTAAATGCGTTAAGGAGGTGATGATCCATGAATTTTCTCAAAAAACCGAAATGGTCACCCTATCTCGCAGGAGCATTGCTCGGATTGGTCAGTTGGTTTTCAGTTCTTACAGCAGGAAAGTATCTCGGTGTGTCCACCACCTTTGTGAGAACGATAGGAATGATTGAGAGTCTCTTTGTGCCTAAACATGTAGCCACCCTACCCTATTTTATCAAAGAAAAGCCAATCATTGACTGGCAGTGGATGGAGGTTCTTGGCATCCTCATAGGCGCCTTCATCGCTTCTAAACTTTCTGGAGAATTTAGAGGGAGATTTATTCCTCCGATGTGGGAAAGACGATTTGGTCCAGACCGATTTAAGCGGTGGTTTGTGGCCTTTCTCGGGGGGATCATTTTAATGTTTGGAGCTCGAATGGCAGATGGTTGACCTTCCGGTCACGGGATCAGCGGTTCGCTGCAATTGGCACTCAGTGGATGGATTTCTCTCATATTCTTCTTTATTGGAGGAATGATCATGGTTCGCCTTCTCTACGGGAAGGGAGGTGAAGAATAATGGGAACACTCCTTTTAGGACTTCTAACAGGAATCCTTTTCGGTTTCTTTCTTCAAAAAGGACAGGCCCTTAGATACGACAGACAGATCGGGATGCTTCGATTAAAAGACTTTACCATTCTTAAAGTGATGGTCTCTGCTATTCTGGTTGGAATGGTAGGGATATACTTCTTTGTGGATATGGGCTGGGGGAAACTCAGCGTTAAAACGACCGTTCTCGGAGCCAATATCTTGGGTGGACTGATTTTTGGATTGGGCTGGGGAATGTTAGGGTACTGCCCCGGAACCGCAGTTGGAGCGACCGGTGAAGGAAGGTGGGATGCCTTCTGGGGTGGTATTCTCGGAATGCTGGTCGGAGCCGGGATATTTGCTGAGGTTTACACATTCATCAAGGATAGTATTTTGAAATGGGGAGACTTTGGAAAAATCACTTTACCTAAATTATTTGGAATCAATCATTGGATCGTGATTTTAATTGTGTGGGTGGTGATGATTGGGCTCTTGATGGTCGTTGAAAAGAAATTTCCCACTGACTAAAAAACAAAACCACCCCCATCCCTCTCTGAAAGTTGGGGGTGGTTTAAGAGATCTCATTTACCCTGTGAGCGTGGCCAAATAGGCCGCTCCGAGTTTATCTACATGGTCTTTAACATTTTCAAAATAATTAAAGTGGTCCTCTTCGTCTTTAAGGAGTTCCTCAAATAATTCTTTTGAGATCTGATCTTTCTCTGCTGCACAAATCACCGAAGCTTCATTGTACATCTTGATGGCCTGATCTTCCAAGGCCATATTTGTTTTTAACATTTCCTCAATACTCTGACCCTTCTTAGCACTCGCATCTGGAGCAGAAGTGGGTTCTCCTTTCAAAAACAGAATCCGTTCAGCTAATTTTTCTGCGTGTTTCATTTCTTGGATGGCAATTTCTTTAAATTTTGTTCCTAATTTTCCGAAATCCTGGTCTTCGAGTTCATAGTGTTGAGCCATATATTGGGAGATAGCTGTCAATTCCCTTGCTCGAGCCGCATTCAATAGTTCAATCACTTTCTTGCTCATAACGCCTCCTTTGGGTAAGAATTTTTGGTAAAAATATTAAAATTAAAAACTTAAATAGTCAAGACAAAAAATATACTCCCAGATCTCGTTTTTGATAATTCAATCCTAAATATGCTAAGATTTAACAAGATTTTAATCAACGGAGGAAGGTTTACGAAACGAATTCTTATTGTTGAGGATGAAAAAGACCTCGTGGATCTCCTGGTATACCATTTTCAACAGGAGGGTTTTTCTGTGAGTACGGCCCTTGATGGACCCACAGGATGGGAAAAAGCAAAAAAAGAGCGCCCAAATCTTATTATCCTTGATCTGATGCTTCCAGAAATGGATGGAAAAGACATCTGTAGGGCTTTGAAAGCAGATCCTCTTACACGATCGATACCGATCTTGATGCTGACTGCCAAATCGGATGAGATTGACCGGATCATTGGGTTTGAACTTGGAGCTGATGATTATGTCACCAAACCCTTCAGCCCCAAGGAATTAGTTCTGAGGGTAAAAGCTATACTCAGACGTAAGGAGGTTCTACCAGAGAGTCAAAAGGTCATTGAGATTAAGGATCTTCTCATCGATTTAGATCGTTACCAGGTTTTTCTTCAAAAAAAACCCCTTTATTTAACTTCCACAGAATTCAAACTTCTGGTTGAATTGGTATCCAATCGAGGAAGGGTTCAAACCCGCGAGAGACTCCTTGATAAAGTCTGGGGATACACCTATGAGGGTTATGCAAGAACCGTGGACACTCATATTCGAAGGTTACGTGAGAAACTGGGTAAAAGAGGGGAATGGATCGAAACTCTTCGTGGAGTAGGATATCGATTCCGTGAGGACATCCATTGAAGGTTCGATTTCAAAAGAAATTGGCCATCTATTTTTTCTTTCTTTTTTTAATTTTTTTTCTCATCCAATCTTTCACCTTTCACCTTTTAAAACAATCGTTTATCCTTTCTTCAATCCTTGGGGTCATCCTCATCGCTCCGCTTGTCTATCTCCTTTCCAAATGGGTCACCCAACCCCTTAAAAATTTACAGCATAATTTTTTCGGGGATTTGGATGAGGATTTAGATAAACTCCCAAAAGCCATTGAAGAACTGATTACTCATCTTCAGACAAAGATTGAAAATGCCTCCAGAGAGCGAGATTATTTGCACAATTTATTGAATGAAATCACAGAAGGGATTTTAATTGTGGATGGTCAAGGAAGGATTCGTATGGTGAACCAAGCCCTCCGAGAATTCCTCTCCTTGCCTCCAGAGGTGGAGTATCGAAGCCTTCTGGAGATTTTCAGAAACTTAGAATTGGAAAGAGCCATTCAAAAAGTTATTCAAAACGGAATGTCAGAAACTTTAGAAATTATCCTTCCTCAACCCAAAAAGAGAGTCTTTGAGGTCAATGTGGTTCGAATTTCTTCTCTTCCTGAGAGAAAGGGTCCAGAAGAAAAAAAGGAATCCTTTAGTGTGTTAGCCGTGTTTCATGAGATGACCAGATTAAAGGAGTTAGAAAAGATTCGTCAGGATTTCGTTGCCAATGTGTCCCATGAACTTCGAACCCCGTTGACCACAATTAAGGGTTATACAGAAACCCTCCTGGAAGGAGCTCTGAAGGAAGAGGTGGCTTTTCAATTCGTTCAGATCATTAAAAAGCATTCAGATCGTTTAGAAAAGATTGTAGAAGACCTTTTGATGCTTTCGAAAATCGAATCTCAAGAATTTCAATGGAATAAAGAGATCTTGTCAATCTCTGATTTAATCGAAGGGACCTTGGAGTTGTTGAAGGACTCTTTTGAAAAGAAAAGGATAACAGTATCCTTAACCCCAATCCCTTCGGGTCTTCAGACCTATGGAGATCGTAAATATTTAGAGCAAGCCCTTTTTAATCTTCTTGACAATGCTATAAAATATGGCCGTGAAAAGGGAAAGATCGCCATTTCGGTGATCCGAAAAGGCTCAAAGGAAGTAGAGATTTCAATAACGGATAACGGAATAGGGATTCCCAGTGAAGACCTCC
Organism: Thermodesulfobacteriota bacterium; assembly: GCA_041082155.1. Lineage (GTDB taxonomy): Bacteria > Desulfobacterota > BSN033 > BSN033 > UBA1163 > CALIBK01. The sequence continues at coordinate 15,463 of JBDOIB010000120.1, forward strand.
CGAGAATTTTTGAGAGATTTTATCGAGTGGATAAAGGGAGGTCTCGCGAGTTGGGTGGAACGGGTCTCGGACTCTCTATCGTCAAGCACATCATTCAAGCCCATGGAGGAAGAGTCTGGGCAGAGAGCACCCTCGGAAAAGGATCAACTTTTTATCTTACTTTACCCCTCAAAAAACCGATGGATTTTTGATCCAATTTCAATGGGGACTCCATAGGTACACCTGCTGCTTCCATCATCATGTGAAAGAGCTGGGTATTATCCAATATTCTTGTTCCAGGATACCATTTTCCCTCATATCTGTGGAATTTATGGATTCCCGCCCCCCTTGCATAGATTCGTGTCAACTCGTTGGTGTGATTGGTCGATGCGTAGGTCACTTCTCCACCAGGATAAACATAGGGGGGAGGACCATTCTGAGTCGGTAGTTCCCCCGCGCCCAATTTAACCTGATTCCGCATATAACTGTTGCTATGGTCGGAATGAACGATTAGTAAAGTGTTATTCCAATCCATATCATCATCGGGTTGATCAATAAAATACACTACCGCTCGCACACAGTCCTCCAGATCTTTCATCGTACCGATCATACGCCGAAAATCATTGGCATGGTTGGCCCAATCTATATCCCCCTGTTCAATCATCAGGAAAAACCCATCTGGATCCTGGCTGAGGACTTTAAGTGCAGCTAAGGCAGCCTCTGCTAAAGTAGGGTTCTCTCTTGTCGCCTGAGTGACTAATGGAGTTTCAGGGAAATCATGTGGGATCAGAGATTCGAAGTGACCACCCGTCCCTCCAAAGAGTCCAAAAAGTTTCTTGCCCTGAGCTGCGGCCTGTTGAGCAGCCTGAAGGATAGCGACTCCACCATCTACTCCAGAGGTCCGTGTAACTACAAAATACTCATTATCTCCACATACAGCCCTATAAGCAGCTTCCGAAATATAAGAGGAACTCTTTATGTTAGAGCAACTCGAACCTGAAGGATATCCAGCGCCAATGACCACTTCCGGTTTAGTTTCCATTAAAATCTCTTCGTCAATCCCTTTTTCACAATATGGGTGGGAGGCTTTTTTATAACAGTTCCGGCTCTTATTATGGCTGACGTGAGCAGCAGGAGTCGCATGAGTAAAAGGTACGGTACTGACCACCCCGATGGCATAACCTTTTAATTCACGGAGCCATTCCGCAATGGTTTTAAGGGAACCGTCGTTGTTACGATTTCCTCCTGTATTGGGGTCTCCAGGTAACCAAGCAATATTGCCATCATCTGTTTTGTAACCAGTTGCCCATGCTGTTGCGGCAGAGGCGGAGTCTGTTGCTGCGGCAATATGATACTCCTTAGCACCAGGAAGTTCGGGTCCCAGTGGATAAGGTTCCTTTCCTCCTCGCGAAGGGTCATAACCACATTTAGGATGAACTGCATTCGGATTATAGGTCTTTCCGCACCAATATTCATAAGTGGTCACAT
>JBDOIB010000122.1:0-3026 GCA_041082155.1 Thermodesulfobacteriota bacterium
CCAGTTCCTGATAGTTCGGGAATCGTTGCTCCATGATTGCCCAGAATCTCTGATCATGCCTTTTCTGCTTGAGATGCGCGACCTCATGAAAGATGATGTATTCAATCAACCGCTCTGGCAAAGCTCGGGCAAACTTGTTGATCATGATATTTTTCTTGGAGCTCAAGCTTGCCCATTTTGTCTTCATCAGCTTGAAGTAGACCTGATTGACGCGGACTCTCATTTCCTCCGAAACCCTGACAACTAAGCTCAGCACCAGGCCCCTAAAATCCCTATCGCTCCTCTTGATGATTTCTTTTTTCTGCGATTCCCTTAAGCACTGCTCAATGAACCGCCGCTTCTTTTGAACCCATTTCTGATGTTTGTGAAAGACATCTTCCGGAAGAGTATTTGGCGGAAGTATAAGATGGAGCTTGCCGCTTGTAAACTCAATACGGGGATATTTGATCCGTCGATAAGAAATCCTATGAGGGATATCATGAAGTTCCATAAGTCCTCACGCTTTCGGTCAATCGACCATGAAGATCGTTCATTTCCTCCATGGAAAGCCGATACTGGCTTTTGAGCTTTCTCACAAAACTCCGGATCTCCCGCTCAACCCCCTTTCTTGCCGTTGTCTGTAATTGCCATCCTGGATAAAGATGGCTCTTCAGGGATTTCGCGAATTCCCGGACGACCGGAACGAAATTCTCGCCCTTCGCCATCTTTTTTTCAAGCTCAAGAAGGATGGAATATTCCAAATCCGAAAAGCCGAGTTCTCTCTTTCTCTTGGTCAGCCTTTCGATCTCCTGGAGGGCAATCACTCCCTCCATATAGATTCTTTCATAGTCTCTCGATTTTTCTTTCCACAAGGCTAAAAGCCTCTCCACCTTTTCGACCACCGATTCATAGATAGGATTTCGATGCCTGTCCACGAGAATGAATCTGTTCAAGGTAAAGAGAATATTGGCCGCTTTCTCCTTCCTTCCCTTGACCTTTTCTTCGAGCCTTTCAAGATAATTCTCATCGAAGGGGATCGCCGGAAGGTCCTTCTCAAGCTTCTCGATTTCGGTAGCCTGATGAATGAATTTGATCGTCTTCCGATAATACTTCTGGATGACCGCCTCATCGACTGGCTTCTGCACCACGACCTTAAGATAGTAAGCATAGACCGCAGATAGCCATTTGTATTCCTCGACATGGACAAGCTTCAGTTGATCGGGACCTAAGAGTTCAAAAAGCTTCCTCAGCGATCTATACTTTTCTACAAAGAGCTTCTCATTGCCCTCATTAGCTGTAAGAATTTCTATTGCTTTGAGCAAGTCCTCTCTCTCATAGCTTCTTTTTATTCCACCGAAAATCCCAAAGGTTTCCTGGATAATCGCTAAGAATTCTTCCCGAACGCTTTCATAATCAACGAGGACATCCCTCAAATCCTCTTCGCTGTACATCTCAAAGGCTCTTTTGAATTCCCTGAGGATCCCGACATAATCGATGATGATGCCGGCCTCTTTCAGGTCTTTGTAGGGCCTGTTGGTTCGGGCCACAGCCTGAAGAAGCCGGTGTTCTTTGAGCAGTTTGTCCAGATACATCACTTGAAGAGGCGGGGCGTCAAACCCCGTGAGGAGCATCTCTGTCACGATTAAAATTTTAGGATATTCCTCCTCCCTGAAATTGTCCCTGACGAGCTTTCTAATATCAGCGAAATCCCTTCCTCCATATCGATCTCTTGTCTCAGCGACCAAGGACTGAATCGGCTTTCTGCGGTCTCCTTCGACCGTCATGACGACCTCGGAATAATCGGGGGGAAAATATCTGTCCAATTCTTTCTTATAGTGCGTGCACGCCAGCTTGCTCCCGGCGACGACCATAGCCTTAAATTTTCCATCGACATTTTCTTTGAAATGAGCGGCAATATCAGAGGCGATGAGCTTAATTCTTTCTGGATTCTCAAGAATGACCTTGATGGTGTTGAGCCTTTTCCGGATTTCGGCTTCTACGTCTTCACGGACCTTTTCTGGGAGTTCCTCATAAGGCGACTCCAAGAAGATTTCCAAAGATTTCTTATCCAGGTGCACGTCCTTCTCGAGCCTCGGCTGATAGACTATCTTGACGGTGAAGCCATCCTTGATCGAATCGGTGATGAAATACCGGTCGAGATAGGTTTCCTCGGGGTGATAGCTGAATTCGATAAATGTATCCCTGCCCATTTTTGCGATGGGCGTTCCGGTAAAGGCAAAAAAGAATGCGTTCCTTAGGATGGATCTCATCTGCGCCGCCAGAAGGCCATATTGTGTCCGATGCCCTTCATCGACAAACGCGATGATGTTTTCCCTGGTCATCACCGTTTCTTTGTGCTTCGATACCGCTTCGATCTCTTTCTGGAGCGAGGTGAGTTCGGCAGGCCTGAATTTGTGGATCAAAACGATAAACACGCCCCTCTTGCTTCGATAATCATCGGCTTTCAGGACCTTTTTCAGGCCCGAGATCGAGCCGATGACCTCCGGCTTGAACATGTCGAGGGCTGAAAATTCGAGGTTCAACTGGTTTTCGAGCTCAATTCGGTCGACGATGAAATACAAAGACGGATTCTTAAGCCTTTCAAGATAGTAGAGCTTATGGGCGGCAAAGATCATGGTCAGCGTTTTGCCGCTTCCCTGCCAGTGCCAGATGAGGCCCTTATTCTTATTATCTTCGCGGTTTAAGCGACCAAGAACCCGGTCTACAATCTTGTTTGCGGCCCGATATTGCATATAACGGGCGATGACTTTTGTGGCGTTTCCGAACTCGATGCGCCAGAAAAGGAAATTCTGGATGATGTCGAGAAGCGTGCGCCCTGAGAGCATGGTGATTGTGGAATCAACAGAGTCCTTATTCTCCTCCTTCCACTCGTAGGTTTTCACATCCTCCTGCCAGGGCACGATAGGAAAATATCTTGCAGTGGCTTCGGCAGCGACACCGATCTGAACGTATTTATAAAGCTCTGGGACGATGCTTTCGTAATCTTTGATTTGAGAATAAGCGTTCAGCCAACTTTCGGATATACA
>JBDOIB010000138.1:0-8860 GCA_041082155.1 Thermodesulfobacteriota bacterium
GTAAAGGATAAAGGAATCAGAGGGTGGGTGGTCTGTTTAACCCAAGGACTTAGAAAGGTCTGTTTTGATGGAGAATTTGTAGAAGCGGAAGCAGGGCTTCCTCTTCATCAACTGGTCCAAACCACCATCCAGAAAGGACTGGCAGGATTGGAGCCTTTCTTTGGGATCCCGGGGACTGTGGGAGGGGGATTGGCTATGAATGCTGGAGCGTGGGGAGTGGAAATCAAAGACCTGGTCCATTCGATCACCTTCCTTAAAGAAGATGGGGAGATTTTGGAAAGGCCAAGGTCAAAGCTTCATTTCTCCTATCGCTGCCTTTCCTTTCCTAATCCATGGGTGATCATTCGGGGAAAGTTTCATTTAAAACGGGGACGAAAAGAGGAGATTCTGGAAGCCGTCAAGTCCTATTCCGAGAGAAGAAGGAAAACCCAACCCATCGACTATCCCAGTGCAGGTTCCATTTTTAAAAATCCGAAGGAGGGACCGGCTGGAAAATGGATCGAAGAGGTGGGACTGAAAGGATTTCGAATCGGACAGGCCATGGTTTCTGATCGGCATGCCAATTTTATCATCAACCAAGGGAAGGCGACGGCAGAGGAAATCCTTCAGTTGATGGAGTGGATAGAGAAGAGGGTTTATGAGGAGAAAGGCATCTCCCTTGAAAGGGAGGTACGGGTGGTCGGGGAATGAAGGAATCTTCTCTAAAGAAAAAGAAGATTGGGGTATTAATGGGTGGGCTCTCCAGGGAAAGGGAGATTTCACTCAAAACAGGAAGGGCCATTCTAAAGGCCCTTCTTGAGAAGGGCTATCAAGTGTGTGGGATTGATGTGGGTTACGATCTTGCAGAAAAACTCCTTCGGGAGAGGATTGAAATAGCCTTTATTGCTCTCCATGGAAGATATGGAGAGGATGGGACGATTCAGGGAATGTTGGAATTAATGAGGATTCCCTATACGGGTTCAGGAGTGTTGGCCAGTGCATTAGCCCTCCATAAGATTATGGCAAAAAAGATCTTCATCTATGAGAAGATTCCTACCCCCCCTTTTGAGGTTCTTCATCGAGAAGAGATTGATAAAAAGGCCCATCAGATTTCCATTCCTCTTCCTTTCGTGGTCAAGCCCTCAAGAGAGGGGTCTACCCTGGGGGTCTCCATTGTCAAGAAACCGGCGGAGATCCTTCCAGCACTCCAAGAGGCGGGAAAGTATGATGAAGAGATTCTGGTGGAGGTCTTTATGAAGGGAAAGGAGATCACGGTCGGGGTTCTCCATGATATTCCCCTTCCGATCATTGAAATATCGCCCAAGAGTGGTTTTTATGATTACCGCTCAAAATATACCAAAGGGGAGACAGAATATATCATTCCCGCCCCTTTAACTCGGGAGAAGTACCTTTATGCTCAGGAGGTGAGCCTCCGGGCCTTTCGGGCCCTGGGATGTTCCGATTGCGCCCGGGTGGATCTCATGACGGATGAAGAAGGAAATCCTTATGTCATCGATGTCAATACCATGCCAGGAATGACAGAGACGAGTCTTCTTCCCAAGGCCGCAGCTTATGCGGGGATTCCTTTCGAGGATTTAGTAGAAAAGATTCTCCTTGGAGCCTCGCTGAAAATCGAAAACGAGAAGAAAATCTTGAAATGAGCCAAGAAAAATTTTTCAGACCGAAAAGAAAGGAAATCGAGAAGGTCGGAGAGAAGCTTCATGGATGGCTGAAGAAGTCGATTCGGATAGCTTTTCACCTTCTTCTTCTCTCGCTCTCTCTTTTAGTGGGACATCACTTGTATCTTTCCCTTTCAGAGGATCCCTTTTTCCACCTTAAAGAGATAGAGATTCGTGGGTGTCAAAAGATTGAAGAAAAGAGTCTTCATCGTCTCCTTGGCCTCGAGGGGAGGCCCAATCTTTTTACGATCTCATTGAAAGAGATTGGGAAGAGGGTCTCCTCCCATCCATGGGTGGAGGGGGCGAAAGTCAGAAAGGTTTTCCCCAATAAATTGATCATCGAAATCGAAGAGCGAAAGCCCGTGGCCATTCTCCAGCTGGACGAACTTTATTATCTGGATTCAAAAGGGGTGATCTTTTCTCCCTTAGGGGAGAGGGATGGCTATAACTTTCCTTTGATTACGGGATTGACCCCATCGGCGGTAGAAAAGGATCCCCAAGAGGTGAAAGAGCTTCTTCTGAAGGCCCTCGAACTGCTGAAGATCGTTGACCAAGAAGGAGTTTTACTCCTGGAGAGAGTCTCTGAAATCCATATGGACAGACAGAATGGGATTCATTTTTTTACTCAAGCCGAAGGGATTAAAGTGAGAATGGGCTGGGATCAATTTAGAGAAAAGATAAAGAGGTTTTCAGTGATCTGGAAGGATCTTCGAAAGAGAGGAATTGCGGTGGCCTTTATTGATTGCAGTGATGTGAGGAGAATGGTGGTCAAAAAAGTTTCTCAAGAAGGAGATGAGAAAGGAGGTGGTGAGAGATGGGCAAAAAGGATTCGTTAGTGGTGGGCCTGGACATCGGGACGACAAAAATCTGTACCGTCGTGGGAGAGATCGTCGATGGTCAGGTTCAGATCATTGGGCTCGGTACCCATCCCTCCAAGGGATTGCGAAAAGGGGTCGTTGTCAATATTGAGAGTACGGTCCAATCGATCAAGAAAGCCGTGGAGGAGGCAGAACTCATGGCGGATTGTCATATCACCTCGGTCTACGCCGGAATTGCAGGGGGACATATTAAAGGAATCAACAGCCATGGGATTATTGCGATCAAGAATAAAGAGATTACTTCCAATGATGTCAGGCGAGTGATCGATGCAGCCAGTGCCGTGGCGATTCCAATGGATCGAGAGATCATCCATGTGCTTCCTCAAGAATTCATTGTGGATGGTCAGGATGGGATTAAAGATCCTGTCGGGATGTCAGGAATTAGACTGGAGGGTAAGGTTCATATTGTGACCGGGGCGATCACCTCTGCGCAGAATATTATTAAATGTGCCAACCGGGCGGGGCTCGATGTGGCCGATATTGTTCTGGAACAGTTAGGGTCAAGCGAGGCGGTGCTCACTCCAGAAGAAAAAGAATTAGGAGCCGCTATCATTGACATTGGAGGGGGAACGACGGATCTGGTCATCTTTTCCAATGGATCCATTAAACATACGGCTGTTTTCTCTTTGGCTGGAAATCATATTACCCATGATATTTCTATAGGGTTACGAACCCCGATAGAGGAAGCCGAGAAAATTAAAATCCGATATGGATGTGCCTTAACGTCAATGGTTCGGAAGGATGAAACGATCGAGGTTCCCAGCGTAGGGGGAAGAAAGCCCAGGGTGCTCTCTAGGCAGACATTGGCAGAGATCATCGAGCCAAGGGTTGAGGAAATCCTTACTCTGGTGCACGAGGAGGTTGTCCGGATGGGTTATGCCAATCTCATCCCTGCAGGGGTGATCCTGACCGGTGGGAGTGCCATTTTAGAGGGAGTTCCCGAGCTTACGGAACAGATTTTTAATCTTCCTGTTCGAAGAGGGATTCCAACGGGGATTGGGGGTCTGGTCGATCTGGTCAGCAGTCCGATCTATGCGACGGGAGTGGGTTTGGTTCTTTATGGGAGTCGAAACCGAGCAAAGAGTCGATTTCGAGTGGGAGAAGAAAATATTTTTAGCAAAGTCACCCATCGGATGAGAGAGTGGATTGGAGAGTTCTTTTAAATCAAACTTCAATTAAAGGAGGTCGATATGATCGAATTTGATGAGAATCAAAACATGACTGCAAAAGTGAAAATTATTGGTATAGGAGGGGGAGGGAATAATGCCATCAACACGATGATTCACTATCACCTCACAGGGGTCGAATTTATCGCTGCCAATACCGATGCTCAAGCTCTGGCCGCAAATTTAGCCCCTATCAAGTTGCAGTTGGGAGCCAATCTTACCAAAGGGTTAGGAGCAGGAGCCAATCCTGAGATTGGAAGGAAGGCAGCCCTTGAGGATATTGATCAGATCCGTGAGGCCTTAAAAGGAGCAGATATGGTCTTTATCACGGCCGGTCTCGGGGGTGGTACTGGAACGGGAGGGGCTCCGGTAGTGGCAGAAGTGGCTCGAGAATTGGGAGCCTTGACGGTGGCGATTGTGACCAAGCCCTTCCATTTTGAAGGGAAGAAACGCATGAAACAGGCAGAGGAAGGCCTGGCTAATTTAAAAATGACCGCTGACGCCCTGATCACGATCCCTAATCAGAGACTTCTCAGCATCTGTGGAAAGAATATGACCCTGCTGGAAGCCTTCAAAAAAGCCGACGAGATCCTCTATCATGCGGCCAAGGGGATTTCGGATATCATTGTCGGAGCTGGAATTATTAATCTGGATTTTGCGGACGTGCGAACCATTATGTCAGAGACCGGAATGGCCCTGATGGGTACAGGCATCGCTTCCGGAGAGAATCGGTCCATCGAAGCAGCCCAGAGGGCGATTTCCAGTCCTCTTCTCGAGGATATTTCCATTGAAGGGGCCCGGGGACTTCTCATCAATATTACAGGGGGTGAGAATATGACCCTCAGTGAGATCAATGAGGCCACAAGCCTTATTCAGAAAGAAGCCCATGAAGATGCAAATATTATATGGGGAATGGTGATCGATCCGGAGATGAAGGAGGAGATTCGGGTGACCGTCATTGCCACTGGTTTTGGAAAGGCCGAAGAGAAACGTTTTGAAAAATCGAATCTGAATCGATTCAAGAAAATTTATACCCCTTCCTTTGCTCCTAAAGATCAGGATCGAGAGATTCCTCCTTTTTCCTTCACCATGAAGGAAAAACATCAGGACATTCCAACTTTCATAAGAAGATTTAAAGCAACGGAACGCTATGATGAGTTGAAGTTAGACGAAGCCTATGATCTCCCTGCGGAGGATCAGGATCGTTTTGACATCCCGACGTTCTTAAGAAAGCAGGCGGATTAGATAAGGAATCATCGAAAGGGGATTCGGAGGACTATTCTTATTGGTTCGCTCTTTGGGTTTGTGCTAGAATAGATTAAATCCATTCCCGAGTGTGAGTCCGAATCACCCAGAGATGATTTCCTGGAAACATATTCAGAAAGCCAAAAAGAGGCTCGAGCAAGAAAAAGGGGTCATTCAAAAACCATGGGGCGGGAAGATCTCCATATGCCTGATCTATCCCAACTCTTATTATGTTGGGATGTCCAACCTTGGATTTCAGAGCGTTTATCAGAGATTCAACGAAGAGGAGGATGTGGTTTGCGAGAGGGCCTTCCTTCCCGACCCGGAAGATCTTCCGGAATACCAAAAGTCCGGAAGCACGCTTTTCTCACTCGAATCCCAGAGGCCTCTTACCGAATTCGATCTCTTAGCCTTCTCGGTCTCCTTTGAGAATGATTTTCTCAATATCTTAACGATCCTTCACTTAGCCCATCTTCCATTGGAACGAAAATTTAGAAAAGAAAGCGATCCTCTTATTCTGGGTGGAGGGGTTGCTCTCTTTCTGAACCCGGAGCCCCTGAGTGATTTTTTTGACCTTTTCATCTTAGGGGAGGCAGAGGAGGTCATAGATGAATTTTTAACGACCTTTAGATCCTTCCGGGACAAAAGAGACGTTCTATTGAAGAAGTTATCTCTTATCGAAGGGATCTATGTCCCTCAGTTTTACCATGTCAGTTACAGGGAAGATGGGAAGATTAATGAAATCACTCCGGAACCCGGCCATCCGAATAAGATTAAAAGAAGATGGATTTCAGACCTTAACCGCTTCAACACTCAATCCGTTCTCTTTACTCCGGAGACAGAATTCAGCGAGATGGCCCTGATCGAGCTTAATCGGGGTTGCCCGAGGGGATGCCGATTCTGTGCAGCCTGTTTTGTTTACCATCCTTTTCGAAACAGGAGCCTTTCGATTCTCAAAAACCTGTCAAAAGAGGCCCTCGTCAAGAGGAAAAGGATTGGTTTGGCAGGGACAGCGGTTTCCGATTATCCTCACCTCCTCTCCCTGTGCGAGGAGATTCTTGCTTTACAGGGGGGACTCTCTCTGGCCTCATTGAGGGTGGATGCGATCTCTTCGTCACTCGTTCAATTTCTCAGAGAGGGAGGGGGACGGAGCGCAGCGATTGCCCCGGAGGCAGGATCTGAACGCCTTCGAAAAATCATCAAAAAAGGATATCCAGACGAGGAGATCCTGAAGGCCATCGAGACATTGATCCAAAACGGGATATTCCAGGTCAAAGCCTACTTTCTGATTGGTCTCCCCTTTGAGACTGAGGAGGATGTAAAAGCAATCCTTCTTCTTTCTAAAAAGATTCAGCACCATCTTCTTTCCCGTCTAAAGGACCAGAAGAAGGCTTGGAGATTAATTTTACATGTGAGCCCTTTTGTCCCGAAGCCTCATACCCCTTTTCAATGGGCTCCCTTTGAGGAATTAGGAGAGTTGAAAAGAAAATTAAGGGTTCTGAGGAAAGGGATTCAGGGCGAAAAACATATCGGAATTCTTCACGATCTCCCCAAATGGGCTTATCTTCAGGCTTTCCTTTCAAGAGGAGATCGAAGGGTGGGAAGGGTGCTCATGGCTGCTCATCACCTTCAAGGAAACTGGGCCGAGGCCTTTCGAGTGACCCATCTCAATCCGGATTTCTATGTGTATCGGGAAAGGGACCTTGACGAAGTGTTCCCTTGGGATTTCATCGATCACGGAATCTCCAAAGAGAAGTTGAAAGAGGAGTATCTCCAAGCGATGAAAGAAGCCGGGGTTAAGTTAAAAAAATAAAGCCGATGGATTTTATAGAAACGGAGAAAATCAGATGAGAACAGAAAAGGTTTATTTCATGAGCGAGGGGATGAGGCTTTCAGGAATCCTTCACCTTCCAGATCAAAAGCATCCATTCTGTGTAATCGCCTCCCATGGTTTGCTCTCAAGTAAAAATAGTGAAAAGTATATTGCGTTGGGAGAGCGATTCTCCAGGGAAGGAATGGCTTTGCTCAGGTTTGATTTTAGAGGGGTAGGAGAGAGTGAAGGGAGGGAGGAGGATAACACGATCAGCAAAAAATTGGTGGATCTTCAAGCAGCGATCGATTTTGTAAAAAACCAACTGGGATCCATAGGTGGGATTGGACTCGTCGGTTCAAGCCTTGGAGGATTTCTCTCCCTCATTCAGGCTTCAAAGGATCGGACGATGAAAGGGGTTGTCATCTGGGCTACTCCCCTTCATATGGACGACCTTCGTTCTAAAAAGCAAGAAGAAGAGTATCCCCTCCCTCCAGAATCTTTTTTTGAAGATCTTCCAAGACATCGACTCCTTCCTCTTCTGCCCAGGATTTCAAATTGCTTGATCATCCATGGCGAAAAGGATGAACTGGTTCCCTTGGAACACCCTTTTACCATCTTTAACCATTTGAACCTTCCCAAAGAGATGCATATTATTGGAGGGGCTGACCATCGATTGACCCATCCGGACCATCGCCAGCGGGCCATTGATCTTACCGTTGAATGGTTTAAAAGGTTAAGGGCTTAGGATTTGGAGATTGCCCAAATTATCCCTTCGGGTTATCATAAAAAGGTGGATTCCATTACCCATACCCTTACAGGAGGAGTGATTGCAAAGGCAATCGATGATCCGAGAATAGGGCGCTGGGGAAGTGTCGCTGGATGGGTAGCGGGAGTCTTTCCGGATATAGACTTTGTCTTAGGTCTCTTCAATCATCAATTCTATCTTCAATATCACCGTGATTTCACCCACTCTTTCATATTCATTCCCTTTTATGCAGGGGGCTTAAGCTGGCTGTTTACGAAAATATCGAAGCGTTCTTATTTTTGGAGTTTCTATCTCATCAGTCTTCTTGGACTGTTGAGCCATGTCCTGCTTGATCTTTTGACCTCTTATGGGACCATGATCCTCTCTCCTTTTTCTGAAAATAGATTCTCATGGGACTTGGTCTTCATTATTGATCTCATTTTCTCAGGAATCCTTATCTTGCCATGGATGGTGAGTCTTTTGATTAGAAAAAGAGCTTTGTGGATCTGCCGAGGGATTCTTTTTTCACTCACGATTTATATTATGTTTTGCTGGTTTCAACATCAAAAGGTATTGACGTTAGCCCAGGACTTTTCCAGGAAGCTCAACGAAGAAACCCTTCAGGTTGCCGCTCTTCCTCAACCGCTATCCCCCTTCCGCTGGGCCCTTTATATAGAGACCCATCACCATATTTATCAAGGATTTGTAGATTTGAGGCGACAAGAGAGAGTGTCATCAGAGACTCCTTCGAATTCCTACTTAAGAAGATTGAATCATCTCTACGATCCTCCCCAAAATGTTCTTTTCCATTCCGCAGAGAAATTACCGAATTCTCCTTGGGTAAAAAGAGCCCTCAACACAGAGGGGGTTCGATTCTTCTATTGGTTTGCACGTTTTCCAATCGTGAAGTCTATTCAGTCAGATAGGGATTGGCATCGGGTGGAATTTATGGACATGAGGTTTTATATCCCAGGCTTCCGTCAGCCTTTTATTTATCAGGTAGAATTTGATGGGTCAGGAAGGATTCTGAATGAGGGATTTCTTGGAAATCAAAAAAAGAGATGAGATTTAACTTTCTGAGATTACCTCCCTAATCTTCCAGTCTTCTTCCTCTTTTTGGAAAACAACCTCTAAAATGGTTTTATTCTCTCGAGGAGGACCTCCGCTCTTTGGACAGTATTTGATGAACCAGACAACCTTAGCTTTGGCGGTCTCAGAGGAGAGAGAGAATTTTTTTAAATGATAAGAGAGTTCGATATAGTTAAATTTCTTCCAGGATTCAAGAGTCGCTCTTTTATTTCCTTATCGATCTTTAAAGTATTTGGAATAAAAGGAGATAAATAGTTATATATACT
>JBDOIB010000157.1:0-16489 GCA_041082155.1 Thermodesulfobacteriota bacterium
ACCAAAAAGACAGCCAAGACGCCAAAGGGAAAGAAAAAATCATAGGAGAGAGTAAAAAAACTTTTTTCTTGACAGAGGGTTAAAATTTTGTTATCCACTTTAAGGTATTTTCCAGCCTTTTTAGGGTGTGGATCTTAAAGATTACAGAGGTTATGAAAGGAGGTGAATCGAATGAAAAGGTTAGTCAGTTTGTTGTTGGTGCTGATGATGGTAGGAGTATTTGCTCTGGGGTGTGGCGTATCGAAAGATACAAAGATTAAATGCCCCAAATGCGGTGCTGTCTTCACCATTGATGAAGGATTAGCTGAGATTCAGAAGAAAGGCTATTAATTCATCGATCTTCTAAAAAATGGGCGATCCTATTCATAAGGTTTTTAGAAAGGGAGATTTTTATTCTCCCTTTTCTTTTTCAAAAGAAAACTCAATGAAAGTTTTCTCTTTATGAAGGACTCCTGAGAGGATACTTCCACCTAAATATTTTGGGATTAAATGGGATAGCTCTTGAATGATCCTGCTGGCCTCTTCTTCACCTCCTACCTCCCCTAAAAGATCGATCGGAATAAATACATTTCTTGTTTTCTGGGTCACTTTATCTTTATCACATTGACGCCAAACCCAGTTCCGAGTCAAAACTTCCTCATCATCTCGATAAACCAGTTCTCCCTTTGGAACAACAGTCCTTTCCTCACTTCCTAAAGGGGTGAAAGGTTCCCATCCTTCCGCAAATCGCAGATAGATATTCCATTTGATGGTATCCAGATCATGTCCTCCCATGGGAACGAGATACCTCAGTGAGAGACTATTATACAGATCAACCAGAGGGTTAATTCTCGGAAAGGGGTCTCCTTTTAGGATTCTCCTGGCCATGGATTCAATAGAACTTGGAAATTTACTCCCAGAGATTCCCAATTTAGAAAAGGCATTCCGCCAAGGTTTAATCCTTGGATGATCCTGAACCTTCTCTACGGGAAAGTTCTTCTTCAACCCTTCGACCGCCTCCCGAAGAAGACCATCAATCTCCCCGGAGGATTGGGTATTATCTATCTCTTTCGCGATAACGACTCCTATAGTCAGATCTGGAAGGATTTCAAACAGTTCTTTTTGAATAGAAAAAAACACTTTAATTCTCCTCCTTCATGTTCGAGTAACACTCTGGTTCTTAAATGTCAATAAGGCTAACTCTTTCTCCCTTTCCTTGACGAAAATCATAGAGTTTAATATATATTGTTTATTAGTTTTATGATAAAGAGGAAAGGGATGAAAAAGCAATGCTTTTCAAAACGAATTCAGTTTTTAAAAAGGGACTATTCCAGAGGATTTATTAAAGAGGTTGGATTTAAAGCGATCCATATGGAGAGAGGCTACTTGGAATCTCGGTTAAAGATACAGAATCGCCATCGTCAGCAGGATAACTATGTCCATGCTGGGGTCATAGCGACCATGGCTGACCATACCGCAGGTTATGCTGCCTTTAGTCTGGTCCCAGAAGATTATCGAATACTCACCATCGAATTTAAAATCAATTTCCTTGAGCCTGCTTATGGACACGCTTTGGTTTGTCGTTCAAAAATTCTCCGCGAAGGGGGCCAAATCCTTGTGGGAGAAAGTGAAGTGTTTGATCAGAGAAAGGATGGAGAAAGATTAATTGCAAAGGCGATGGTGACCTTGAGATCCATTCACGAGAGTAAGATTAACTCCTCTCCTCCTTAAAAAAAGAATCCATCCATGCGCTACCTGATCGGTGTCTTCCTGACTCTCCTCTCCGGTATTTCTTTTGGGGCCGCTCCTATCTTTGCCCGGTTTGCCTATGAATCTCAAGTTACTCCTATCATGCTTCTTTTTCTTAGATTCGGAATCGCCTCCCTTATTATGATTCTGGTCATGTGGATCGGAAGATACTCATGGCCTCGAGGAGGGATTCTATTCGGCCTAATCCTCATGGGAGCCTTGGGTTATGTGGGACAATCCTTCTGTTATTTTACAGCCCTAACCTATATCCCTGCCGGTCTGGTGGCTCTATTACTCTACCTTTATCCGGCTCTCGTAACTCTATTTTCTAAATGGTTTTTAAAAGAAAACCTTTCGAAGATAAAAGTGGTCGCCCTCTCTCTTGCCCTTATAGGAACGATCCTGACCATCGGTCCATCAAATGGAAGAAATCCAATAGGGATTCTATTGGCCCTTGGAGCTGCCTTCATTTACTCTGGATATATTCTTACCGGTAGTAGAATCGTGAAGCCAGGGAAGACTATTTCTTCTTCTTGTGTCATTATGATCTCTGCAGCAATGGTTTATGGGATTATGATTTTATTTAAAGGGGACCCCTTTCCAACAACACTCAAGGGATGGTCCTCCGCGAGCGCTTTGGCCTTGATCTCAACAGTCATTGCCGCAGGAAGTTTCTTGGCTGGATTAGAGTGAGTAGGCCCTGTGGTTGCATCCACTCTCTCCACGATCGAACCAGTGGTCACCGTTTTTCTGGCCACCTTCATCCTTAATGAAACGATTACGTCCTATCAAGTGGTGGGTGGATCGTTAATCCTTTTTGCGGTTCTTCTTTTGGTGAAAAAGCCCACCTCATCGAAGGTCTCTTAAAAGGTTTAAGTCTATGAAGAACGGAAGAGGCTTGACAGTCAAAAAAAGAATTTGTTAGTTTCACAGAGAAACTTTAATCCAAGGAGGGGCGAATATGAAAGAAAAGATAAGAAAAGGAATAACCAGAAGGGATTTTCTTAAAAAGGCGGCTTTAGGATCTATGGCTTTAGGGATGGCTGGCTTCCCTGCAAAGCGTATCTACGCCCAGAAAAAGGCCCCGATTAAAATCGGGGTGGCTATTTCACTTACCGGGTCCATGGCTCGAGAGGGTGAATTAGAGATGGGGGGTTATAAACTCTGGGGGAAGATCATCAATGAGAGGGGCTGTACCTTCGGTGAGGTTGAAAAATTGGGTTGTCCAGGGCCTGGCCTTTTGGGAAGGCAGGTCGAATTCGTGGTTTATGATGATAAAAGTGACCCCAGTGAGTCCAATAAACTGGTTCGAAGATTGATCGTTTCGGATAAGGTGGATCTCATCCTGGGTCCTTACGGAAGTCCTGCTTCCAATGCAATTGCTCCTCTGGCTGAAGAATATCGAATTCCAGTGATTACTCCATTGGCTAATGCACCGGTGATCTGGGAGGGAAAACGGAGGGAGTGGTTTGTGGGGGTTCTCCCTCCAGCCTGGAAGAACCTTTATGGATCTCTTATGATTGGTAAAGAAAAAGGGGCAAAAACGGTAGCATTTATTTATTCTGACACTCCTTTTCCTATCGGGGCCTGCAGACCCCTCATCGCTAAAGCAAAAGAGATGGGAATGGAAGTGGTACTGGACGAGGCTTATCCTAAAGAGACAGCGGATTGGGAACCCATTATGTCAAAGGCTTGGTCAAAGAGACCCGATCTAATCCTGGGAGGAGGCTATCTTCCAGATTCCATTGGCTTGATGAAAGCAGCCAAGGCAGTCAACGCCACTCCCAAACTCTTTGGATTCCTTGTAGGACCAGCCATTGCGGATTTTGCGAACTCTTTAAAAGAGGACGCAGCTTATGTGACCGGTGAAACCTTCTGGGAACCCTTTGTCAAGACCCCTGGGAATCAAGAATTCTATCGAGCCTATTTAAAAGAATACAATAAGGAACCCTCTTATCATGCGGCGGCGGGCTTTGCCGCCGGACAGATCCTCGAACGGGCAGTCAAGGAGGTGGGAACCATCGAGGATAAAAAGGCCTTGAGAGATAAACTCTACTCCATTAAGACCACCACCATCTTTGGCGAATACGAGGTGAATCCCCTTGGCCATCCAGATTCAGGATGGCAGGTCGGAAAGACGACCAACCTCATCCAGTGGCAGAAGGCAGAGGGAAAGAAACTGCTTCCCAATCAGGTGGTGATTCAAGGCATGGTCAAAGAGATCGTATATCCGAAAGAGAGCAAAACCGCCGAAGTCGTTTATCCTTTCCCGGGATGGAAAAAATAATCAAAACTATGGAATGCTGGAACATCGGAATGGAGGAACCTCCTGATCATTTCTTAGGCATTCCGGCATATTTTTAATCCTGAGTCTCCATGACCAATTTTCTCGAAATCCTGATTCGGGGGTTAATGTTGGGCTCTCTCTATGCCTTGGTGGGGATGGGACTTACCTTGGTCTGGGGAGTAGTAGGGATTGTTAATATCGCCCACGGCGAATTTGTGATGTTGGGTGCCTATTTCGCTTTCTGGACCTTTAGCCTCCTTCATCTCAATCCCCTGCTCTCGGTTGCCTTATCCATCCCCGTGTTCTTTCTCATAGGAACCGCGATTCACAAAAAAATAACAGAAAGATTAACCCATGCCCCTGAACTTTCAGCTTTGATTCTTACCTTTGGAATGTCGATATTGATATGGAATCTGGCTCAATTCCTCTGGACCAATACTTATCGATCTGTTCCCTATTTGACCGGAAATTTCTCCATCATGGGGTTAATTTTAGCCAAAAGCAAAACCATATCATTTTTCTTGGCTCTTGGAATGACTAGCGCTCTGTTCACCTTTTTGAAATATTCAAAAATAGGAAAAGGGATTCGTGCTACCTCCCAGAATTCTGAGGTGGCATTGGTGTGTGGAATTGATACAAAAAAGATGAGAGCTTTCACCTTTGGAATGGGAATCGCCTTGGCAGGGGTAGCTGGAGCCATTGTGAGCCTCCAGTGGGTCATCTTTCCCCAGATGGGTGGAACCTATGTCTCCAAAGCCTTTGCCATTGTGGTTCTGGGAGGTCTCGGAAACGTGCAAGGGGCTCTGGTGGGTGGATTTATTATTGGGATATTGGAAAGTCTGGTCACCCAGTATATGAGTGCGAAGATGGCCCAGATTATTCCTTCCCTCACTATCCTTATGATTCTTCTCTTAAAACCCACAGGTCTATTTCGGAGATAAAAAGGGCAATGAGAGTTTTGTCAAAAAAAATCCGGATCCTGATCGGATTCTCCATGCTTATGGCCTTTCTCATCTCCATCCCCTTTTTCGCCACAGATTACTGGATGACCCTTCTGGTTCTCATCTTGATTTATACGGTCTATGCCTCCGGTTGGAACCTCTTTTCCGGTCTTACAGGATATACTAATTTTGGTTTAGCCTGGTTTATCGGTATAAGCGGGTATGTCAGTAGTATTCTCATCGCTGACTATCAATGGTTCTGGTTTTTTGCCTGGCTGATGGGAGCCCTTTTTATCAGTATCGTTTCTATCGGAGTAGGATATATTCTTTTAAGGATCAAAGGGGTCTACTTCGCCATCTCCATGGTTGCCCTAACGGAGGGGACTCGAGAACTTTTCGGTACCGGATACCTTGAACCCCTCACTCACGGGGGGAAGGGAATTCCTTTTGTCGCAGGAATTCGACTTTCCACTCTCTACTGGTCTCTCCTCTTCCTTGCCTTTGCTACCGTGTTCATCTGTTATCGAATTACTTCCTCCAAATTTGGGCTTCGTCTCATGGCCATTCGAGAAGATGAACAGGCCGCAGAAACGCTCGGAATCAACACGACTCGGGAAAAAATCATTGCTTTTGTCCTGAGCGCCTTCTTGGTCGGATTGGGAGGAGCCATTCACTGCACCTATCAAAACTATATCGATCCCAATTATGCCTTTAATATCCAGCTTACACTCACTCCAATCGTCATGACTCTTTTCGGGGGGATTGGAACCGTTTTTGGTCCTGTCCTTGGAGCCACCCTCTTCACGTTTATCCATGAGATTCTCTGGGCGGAGTTAACTGTTCTCTATATGGCTATTTTCGGGGCTATTCTTATGATCTTGATCCTTTTCTTTCCCCAGGGGCTGTTAGGCTGGATGAAGGAGAAGGGGATATTACCCAAAATCAGAAAAATATAAAAAGAGGAATACTCATGATAAACCCTCTTTTAAAAATTGACGGGGTAGTGAAAAGATTTGGAGAGGTGGTGGCACTGGACCACTGCTCCTTTGAGATTGAAAAAGGTTCGATCACGGGGCTCATTGGTCCAAACGGAGCTGGTAAAACAACCCTCTTCAACGTGATTACAGGGATCCTTCAGCCAGAGGAAGGACATATTTTCTTCAAAGGGAAAGAGATTACAGGGAAAAAACCTCACGAAATTGCTCGAATGGGCATTGGCCGAACCTATCAGATCATTCGGATCTTTCCAAAGATGACCCTTCTCGAGAATCTTCTGGTGGTGGGAAGGGAAAAAGGCAAAGATGTTGTTGAAAAAGCCTTACACCTTCTCGAGCGGGTGAGACTCATTGAGAAAAAAGACGAGTATGCTTCCGATCTCTCTTTTGGACAGCAGAAACTTCTCTCCCTGGCTCAGGTATTGATGCTCGAGTCTGAACTCATCCTTCTTGACGAACCTGCTGCAGGCATCAATCCCACCCTCCAAAATGAATTAATGGAATTCATCCATCGGTTAAACGAGGAAGGGAAAACCTTTATCATTGTCGAACATGATATGAAAGTGATTGCAAATCACTGTCAGAAGGCCATAGCCTTGAATTATGGTCAGAAGATTGCGGAGGGAATTTGTAGTGTCATCCTAAAAGATGAAACTTTGCTGGAGCATTACTTTGGAAGGTAAGAATATTTATTCACCATAGATGAGGGGAAGGTGGAAAAAAAGAGAGAAGAGATCTTAGTCATCGAGGGTTTGGTTTCAGGTTATGGAAAGATGGAGATTCTCCATGGAGTTTTTCTCTCGGTAGGAAAGGGGGAAATCGTTGGCTTAATTGGACCTAATGGGGCAGGAAAATCAACGGTCCTAAAGGCCATCGCAGGACTCCTGAAGGTGACTTCCGGGAAAGTGGCATTTTTAGGCGAGGAGATCACCAACCGTCCTCCTTATCAAATTGTGGAGAAAGGGATGGCATTTAATCCCCAGGGAAGGGTGGTCTTCCCCGACATGACGGTTCAGGAACATCTGGATATGGGAGCATGGACCATTAAAGAAAAGAGGCAAAAAGAGGAAGCCCTTGAACGGGTTTTTCACCTTTTCCCCTGGCTACGGGAAAAAAGAAAAAGAAAGGCATCTCAAATGAGCGGAGGAGAACAGCAGATGCTCTCTCTGGCCCGGGCTATGATGATTCAGCCAAAGCTTCTCCTCCTCGATGAACCCTCCCTGGGTCTTTCTCCCAAATGGGTCCAAACAGTGTTTGAGAAGATCGTGGAGATTAGGAACTCCGGAATTCCTTGCCTCATCGTTGAGCAGAAGGCGGCGATGATCCTGGAGTATTCAGATTATGGATATGTCCTGGAGATGGGTAGGAATCGATTCGAAGGGAGAAGCCGGGATCTTCTCCAGAATCCCGATGTCCGCCGCCTTTACCTCGGAGGCTGATCATTGAATGAAAGGTTAAGAGATCTGATGTCTGCAGGTGGAACAGAATTTAGGACCTTTTCTGTCCGTATCAATCAGAGTGTTCGAAAAATACATCACACAATGAGGATGGGGGCAGTGTCCCAATCCAAAGGTATGTCCTAATTCGTGAACCGCCTCGGTTAAGACTCTTCTTTGGAACAGGATAGGATCGGGTGGAAGACCATAGAATTCCTGTCTTAAGCGAATAAGGGAGATCAGGGCAATCCTTGAACTTGCCTCCCCAAAGACGAAATTTAATTCTGGGACATAAAGGTCGCAATCAGCCACTCCCAGCACCTTTTCAAATTCCCTGAATTCTTTCTTCTTACTGATTTCCATCAATATGGCTGTCGAGAGATACTGATTTCTTCTCTTGTTATAAGCATAATCCGGATGAGGCATTCCCTTCCCTATCTCCACTGCTTTATGAAAAGTCTTTCCTAACTCGATTTTTAACCAATCTAAAAGTATCTCATCCATTTCGCCAATGGGAACCAAAAGAATGTCTTTGGGTCGGATCACGTGAGATACCATTCTTCTCTCATCTCGTCATAGAAGATCTTAAACACATATCCATCTTTATCCTTGCAGTGAAAGACTCTTTTTCTTCTTCTATTTTCGAGATCCTCTTCAACCCACTGAGTCAAGACCTCAATTATTTCAATCTTCTCTCCATTCAGGATAAAAGCCCTTGGAGCTTCATTGCCTCGATATCCAGAATAAGCGAGGACTTCTATCCTTTTCTCAACCATCCTTTCCCAGTTCCTTTAAAATTTCTGTAAGGAGGGAGT
Organism: Thermodesulfobacteriota bacterium; assembly: GCA_041082155.1. Lineage (GTDB taxonomy): Bacteria > Desulfobacterota > BSN033 > BSN033 > UBA1163 > CALIBK01. The sequence goes on from JBDOIB010000157.1 coordinate 8,203, forward strand.
CTCTATTTTTTAGAGTCATTTCAAATCCTATGATATCTTTCCTTCTTTTAATCTCCTCAATGAATCCACTCCCTTTTAGAGCTATTGTGGCAATGACTCTTCTTTCAGAGTTTAGGCATTTGAGCAGAAGCTCTTTAAACTTTTCTGAGAAACATTCCATTTTTCCAATTTCGTCGATCATGATAATAGAGACAGAGAGATCAAAAAAGGGGATAGCCTCAAGAAAAGCTTCGAATCCTTTGACATCAACTTTGTACCGCCCAACGGTATAGGGACTTTTCATATCTGTATGAGCAAGAACTCCCCTTCTTCCATCTAAACTCACCAGCTCGAATCCTTTTCGAATCCCTTGCTGGCGGATTTCCTCTGTATAAAACCCCACCGGGTGATGCCCTAAGAGGCTCTCTGCAATCTTTTTGATCAATGTGGTTTTTCCAACTCCTGGGAGCCCGGTGATAAGAATATTCTTTCTTCGAAACATCTTCTCCTTCATCTTTTGCTGAACTTAAGGAGGTTCAATAAAACCCCACTTCCGAGGATTAGAACCCCTCCCACTATCGTATGATAAGTCACGGGGTCTTTAAATAAGAGAACCCCTGCCATCCCTGTAAAGAAGACCTCGGACATCAGAATGAGAGAGCCCTCTGCCGCTTTACAATATTTAAACCCCTGGTTCATGAGAACCTGTCCAACTAAAAGAAGAAGGGCGAGGAGAATCAATAGAAAACCATGTGAAACCTCGGGAAGCTCAAATCTTCCGATCCAAAAGGGAAAGGTCAGGATCCCTCCGACTAGGCAAAAATAGAAATAGATCATCAGAGAACCATTGGTCTGTCTTGCCTTGTAGATTAAGACCATCGCTAATCCTCCAAGACACCCACTCAAAAGTCCAAAAAGATAACCTTTATTAAAGGATTGGAAGTCTGGGTGAATAAAGATATAGACCCCTATTAAACCTGTGCCTATCAGAAGAAGTTCCAGAGGCTCAATCTCTGTCTTTAAGAAAAGAAAGGAGAAAAGAAAGGCAAAGAGAGGAAAGGTATAGAGGAGAACGATCGCCTCCGCGAGAGGGATCATGGTAATGGACTGAAGAAGACAGAAAAACGATAAAGTTCCAGAAATTCCCCTTAAGATAAGGATTCCCGTTTGATTCCCCCGAAGGGAGATTCCTTTGGAGGAAAGAATTGGGCCCAGGAGGAGGACTCCTAAAAAAAATCTTACAAAGGCAATCTCCATAGGAGAGAAAAAGAAAGTAAGATATTTGGTCAGTATATCTGCAAAGGAGAAGATCAAGGCTGAGAGAAGCATCAACCCTAATCCACTGGAGGTGATCCTTGTAGCAGTTTTTATCATTAAAGTAGAACGGTTCGATTATCCCCGGACAAAAGGATTATGTCTTCTCTCATATTGAATCGTTGAGAAGGGTTTTGGTCCATAATTATGACCAGGATAGACGATGGTCTCTCCCGGAAGGGTATAGAGTTTGCTTCGAATCGAAGACTCCATGGCTTCCCACGAGCTTCCAGGAAAATCGGTTCTTCCTACAGAACCTACAAAGAGGGTATCTCCAGTGAAGACCATCCCATCCATATAAAGAGCCATTCCTCCAGGAGAATGCCCAGGGGTATGGATGACCTTGAGTTCGATCTTTCCCACTCGAAGGATATCCCCTTCCCTCACTAAAATATCAGGCGGAGGGGAAGGGGTAGCCCTAAACATCTCGAGGAGGTAAACAGGGGTATGGGTCAGAAGAGGAGCGTCCTTTTCATGAATCACGATTTTTGCTCCTGTCCTCTTTTTCATGGCCGCATTTCCCATAATGTGATCCACATGGCCATGGGTATTGACGATATATTTGATCCGCTCGACTCCATAGGATCTGGCCTCTGAAAGAAGTTCTTCCGTATCATCCGCTGGATCGATAAAAAGCCCTTCACCCATCTCTTCGTCACCAATGAGATAACAGAACACCGCAAAACTCCCCACTTCATATTGTTGAACAACCATCTCTCTCTTCCTTTCGTCTCTATTTTTTAAAACTATAATGGATCGCCTATTTAACTTCAACTATTTTAGAAAAAAAATCACTCTGTCCGGAGAGAAAAGTCTTTATATAGCTTATTTGAAAAATGGGAATTTTCATTTTAATCTTTATGGGACTCTATAAAAACCAAAGGATTGAAAATGAAGCTGAGTGAAGATCTTTATGCTTATCTCTGGCAGAATCCTTACGAAAATAATTGCAATTCCTTTATCATAGGAGGGGAAATCCTGACCCTCATCGATCCGGGCCATATTCAATACCTTCCAGGGCTCTTTCATCAGATCGAAGAAGATGGTCTATCTAAAGATCGCCTAAAGCTCATTCTTCTGACCCATTCTCATCCCGACCATTTAGAAGGGATTGAAGCCTTTCTGGATCAACCTGTAAAAATAGCCATGAGTCGTGAAGAAGATCAGTATCTCCAAAATATAGGAAAATATCTTTTTGAAATGATGGGGATACCCCTTCCTCCTTACCGAATCGATTTCTTTTTAAAAGAGGGTGAGTTGAGGTTAAAGAATCGGGTCCTCCAAATCTTCCAAACCCCGGGACATTCCCCCGGATCCCTTTCCATCTACTGGTCTGAAAAGAAAGCCCTTTTTACCGGAGACCTTATTTTTTACGGTGGAGTAGGAAGAACAGATTTCCCAAAAGGAAATTCAAAGTTATTAATAAGGAGTATTGAACGACTGGCTCGACTGGACGTCGAGATTCTTCTTCCTGGACATGGAGAAATAGTGATAGGAAAAGAAATGGTTCTTGAGAACTTCGAATTTATTCGACAGAATTACTACCCTTACCTATAGCCTGTTCCTCAACCTCTCTTTGAGTTTTCCCAATTGTTCTTGATAGGACTGATCGATTCTCGAACTCTCTTCCTGCCAAAGAGGACTGCTCTCTATTCGAGGCTCAATAGCCCTTCCCTCAAAGCCCTCTTCCTTCAATCCTTCTAAGATGATGGTTCTTATCTTTTGTCTGGCCTTCTCCTTCTCCTCTTGATAGGACGTAAGGAGATTCCGGAATTCTTTTCGAATCTCATCCATCGACCGACTTCTCAATTCCCCGATTCCATCGATGAGTTTTTCATCTTCAAAATTTAAAGAAAGGTTCTTCATCCATTGGTTCACAAGATACTCTTCGATTTCTTTGGCTCTTTTCTTTTCCATTCTCTCCATTTCTTTTTGAATCTCATGGATCGACATAGATCCTTCTTGATAACGATGAGCAAAGGCCTCCGCTTTCTGCATGATCTCTTTTCGTTTGATCTCTTCTCTCTCTTTTTCAGAAATCTTAAGGCCCTTTGTCCTTTCTAAAGCCAATTCCAAAGAGGATTTTATTTCGCCCATCTCTTCCCTCCATTCTGAAAGAGGATTAAAAAAAACCCCGGCCATGACCGGGGTTTTTTCTTTAGAAACTCATGCTGAATGTTACGAGATAACGGTTACATTGGTTGCTTGTAACCCTTTGGGTCCATTGGAGATCTCAAATTCGACTTCTTCTCCCTCATAGAGGGTTTTGAAGCCTTCCTTTTTGATGGCAGAAAAATGGACAAATACATCTCCCCCATCTTCTCGGGAGATAAAACCGTATCCCTTTTTCTCATTAAACCACTTTACTCGACCTCTGGCCACTACAACTCACCTCCTCTCTTTTTAAACTTCCGTAAGTTGTAATAGCCATTGGCCGTAAATAAAAAAGGCCACAAAAGCCATAAAAATTTCTTTTGCGACCTCCTTATTTTAACCAAACAAATACTCCTTACAACTTACTTGAGCTGAATTATGGCAAACTCTTCCCTAAAAGTCAAGTCTCCGATTCCCTTTTCCCCCTTAACTTAATTGACACTTTCTATTTTGGGATAATATAATTTTACTATATGTATCAAGAAAGAACCTATCGGGATTCGGTTAAAACCGATGATTTGGTGAAGTTCGAAGTGATCGTGAAGGAGACAGACCTTCTCATTCGAGCCGAAAAAGATCTTTCTCGTGAGGCGAGAGAAGCGGTTTTGAAATACCGTTCTCAAATCGAAGCCTATATCAGAAAGAATCCGTGGTTTGAAAGAAGTCTCTCTCCCCTTCCAATGGATCCCTATGCCCCTATGATCGTTCAGGAGATGTTTCGGGCCTCACAAATTGCACAGGTGGGACCTATGGCCTCGGTGGCCGGAGCCATCGCTCAATGGATGACCAAAGACCTTCTCCCCTTCTCAAAAGAATTAATTGTTGAAAATGGAGGAGATATCTATCTCGTCTCTTCCAAAGAGAGAATCGTTGGAATTTATGCAGGACCCTCCCCACTCAGCTTGAAAATAGGAATTTTGATCTCACCTGAAGAAAACCCTCTGGGGATCTGTACCTCCTCAGGAACAGTGGGCCATTCTCTCAGTTTTGGTAAGGCGGATGCTGTCTGCATCCTTTCGAAATCTGCCGTGATAGCCGACGCCGTGGCCACGGCAGTCGGAAATTGGATTCAGGGAAAGAATGATATTGAACCGGCCTTAGAAAGAGCAAGTAGAATGGAGGGAGTTTCAGGAATCGTGATTATTGTGGGAGAGAAAATGGGGGTGTGGGGGAAGGTTAGCTTAGTTCCCCTCAATAGATCATGAAAACCATTGCTATCGCTACACTCGGATGCAAGGTCAATCAGTTCGATTCTGAGGTCCTCGCCGCCTCCTTAGAAGAAAGAGGATATCAGGTGCTTCCTTTTGGAGGGGAAGCAGAGATCACCGTGATCAATACCTGCACCGTGACCCATCGGGCCGATTTTGAATCACGCCAATTGATTAGAAAGGCTCTTCGATCTAATCCGAAAACCTTGATTATCCTTACCGGATGCTACGTTCAAACCCATCCCGAAGAGCTGGCTTCCCTGAAAGAAGTAGGATATCTCTTAGGGAATAACGAAAAGATTAAACTTCCGGAACTGTTACCTTCTCTTCTCGAAGGGAAAGGGCCCAGGATTCAAATCAGCCAGATCCAAAAGGAGACCCCCCTCTTTGAAAACCTTATTCCTTCCTTTCGATCTCATACCCGCGCCTTCTTAAAGATTCAAGACGGGTGCGACGCAAAATGTTCGTACTGTATCGTTCCCTATGCCCGGGGTCCCTCGAGAAGTCTTCCCATGGATAAGGTCATAGGATATCTCAAAATGTTTAAGGAGAAGGGTTTTAAGGAGGTGGTCCTCACAGGGATTCATATAGGATCTTATGGGTTAGACCTCTGTCCGTCTGTCTCTTTAGAGCAGCTTCTTGAAGAGATCGAGTATCACGAGACCCCCCCCCGAATTCGACTCAGTTCCATCGAACCTCAAGAGTTTTCCCCTCATCTTATTGAGCTTCTCGCCCGATCTAAAAAGCTCTGCCCCCATGTCCATATTCCGATCCAGAGTGGAGATGAAAATATCTTGAAGAAGATGAATCGATCCTATCATCCCTCTTTTTTGTACGATCTTATAATGAAAATCCACCAAATGTTGCCGAGAGCCTCAATTGGTGCAGATATCATCGTCGGATTTCCTGGTGAGGGGGAAAAAGAATTTCAGCATACCTATGACCTCATTCGGTCTCTTCCTATCTCCTATCTTCATGTCTTTCCCTATTCAGTGCGAAAGGGAACAGAGGCTGCCAAATTTTTGGAAAAAATCGATCAAAAAGCGATTAAACGAAGAGCAGAGGTGATGAGTGCCCTGGGAAGAGAAAAGAGGAAAGCATTCTATTTACAGTTTCTCCATCAGGATCTGGAGGTTCTTATAGAGGACCGAAAGGACAAACACACTGGAAGGAGAATGGGTCTTTCCAGAAATTATATCCCTGTCGTCCTGCCTCCCGAGGCTTTGGTCGAGGTGAACCAGGAGATTAAGGTCCGAGTCGTAGATTTTAATGAAAAGGTCGTGTTTGGGAAGATGAGCAATGGAAATTGATCAAGGAAGACTCAACGCCTTAAGAGAGCTGGAAGAGATCATAGGCTATCGGTTTACTCAGATTGAATGGCTTCATCAGGCCCTGACCCATAAATCCTATGCCTATGAAACCCATTCGTTGGAGAAGATCAACAATGAGGTTTTAGAATTCCTTGGAGATGCGGTTCTCAACCTGGCTGTTGGATACTTCCTCTATCAAAGATTTCCTGGAGTTCAAGAGGGAACTTTATCCTTGATCCGTTCCTATCTCGTCAAAAAAAGTTCTCTCGCCTCCCTTTCCCAAGGACTTCAATTAGAGCGTTATCTTCTTTTGGGAAAAAGCCGGAGGAAGGACGGAGAGAGAGGGAAGACTTCTCTTTTAGCAAATACATACGAAGCCCTGATCGGGGCCATCTTTCTTGATTCAAATTTTGATCAGGTCTCTATGATTATCCGACAACATTTTGAGCCTTACCTCCCGACGGAATTCATCCCTGAAAGGATGAACAATCCAAAAACCCTGCTTCAAATCTATTCTCAGCAGGTTTATAGAAAATCTCCTCAGTATCAGGTTCATCATGAATCTGGATTGGATCACGAGAGACGATTTAAAGCCTCCGTCTCTATTAATGGAGAAATCAGAGGGTGGGGATGGGGGAGAAATAAGAAAGAGGCGGAGCAGGAGGCGGCCAAAGAAGCCCTAAGGAATCTCGAGATGGATTAAAATGAGGCCATCCTTCAAGACCCCTGTAATTCTTCCTATCTTCCTTCCTCATCAGGGCTGTTCGAATCGTTGTATTTTCTGTAATCAAAAAGCCATCGCGAAAGAAATCCCCTCCCCTCAACAGGTTTATCAATTCATTGAATCCTCCCTTTCCTCCCTTCCGGTAAAAAAAGGACTGAGAGAGATTCAGGTGGCTTTTTATGGGGGAAGTTTCACGAAGATGGAGGAGGAGACCCAGAGGGCTTACCTGAAGGCTATCCGCCCTCTTCTCCTTCGTGGTCAGATTCATTCTATCCGAATCTCCACTCGTCCAGATGCCTTAAATGAAGCAACTCTTTCTTTGCTCAAAGAGTATGGGGTGAAAACGATCGAGGTCGGTGCTCAATCGATGGTCAATGAGGTTCTTTTCCTCTCTCAGAGGAACCATACCAAAGAAGATACTTTATCAGCTGTTTTGCAACTGAGGCGATGGGGATTTGAAGTGGGAATCCATTTAATGATGGGCCTTTTAGGGGATACTTTCGAAGGTTTTCTTGACTCTCTCGACCAAGTGATTCTCCTTCGACCCGATTTTATTCGAATCCATCCCACCCTTGTTCTGAGAGGAGCTCCTCTCGAAGAACTGTGGCTCCAAGGAAAGTACCTTCCTCTCTCTCTCGAAGAAACGATTCCCTATCTCAAAAGAGCGGTATTGAAGTCCGAGAAGGCATCGATCCCTATTGCAAGAATTGGTCTTCAGCCCTCTCCTGATTTAGAGGAGCATCTTCTCGCAGGACCCTACCATCCCGCTCTTCACCAGCTCATCGATTCAGCCATTTTCTATGAGATGGCCCAAAAACTCCTTAAGGATTTCCCAGACGAAACCCGAGTGACCTTCTTCTGTCACCCCAAAGACCTTTCCAATCTGATAGGGCACAGAAATGAAAATATCTTCAAACTGAAAGAACAATTCCATCTTCGGGAAATCTTGTGGGAAGGAAGAGAGGAGTTCCTCAGAGGCTCCCTCCTTCTCCGAACTCCTAAAGGAGAGAAAACAATCAATCGGATCTCACTCGATCTCTAAGGGAATCCAATCAGTGATAGATATTCCAAAGGGTGAAGAGCCCAATTCCAATAAATCCAAATCCGGCAAAGAGCTTTAAAATCTGGGGGTTGATCCAATGGGTGAATTGACTTCCTACAATCACAGCCATTAAGGAAGACAGAATGAGAGCAGATGAAGAAGCTAAAAAGATTCCCAGCTTATTCATTCCTTGATCTAAGGAAAACATTAAAGTGGCCAATTGTGTTTTATCCCCAAGCTCAGCGATAAAGATACTCAGGAACACGATCCAGAGAGTTCTCATAGACCTCCTTTCTTGGTGAAATAATTCTCTTTAGCTCTCATAAAAGATCGAGAGGGCCTGAAACCATTCATCCTTTCCTTTAAGAGAAGACTTAAGGCGGATGAAAATTCTTGCATGACAAGGTCCATTTTTATTAAAATAAAAGACAAATTAAAGTCAAATGTGGAAGACTGAAGAAAATATACATCCTCCTTTTTCCCCCTTTTCAGTTCTGATGTTCCTTGCGATCGTCTTACTTTCGGCCTGCCTTCCAAAACATCGGGTGGTTTTTGA
>JBDOIB010000019.1:0-13833 GCA_041082155.1 Thermodesulfobacteriota bacterium
GGATATCTCTTCACCACTGAGGCCTTTAAATATTCCAGGTTTGATACTTATTGAAATAGATGGGGTTACACCCTTTAATACCATTACTTTATTTGATTTTATCATTTTGTATATCAAACTCTCCTGATCCTCAGGATCACCAAAAAAGGTAGCCCTGCATATACAGGTGCTCACACACGAGGGAAGCATTCCATTTTTAACTCTATGAATACAAAAGTGGCATTTCCTTGCTATACCAATGGGAATATGGTTCTTTTCCCTCGGCCATTTCCTATTGTATTCCCACGAGGAAGATAGTTCGTATGCTTGCATCTTAGGAGTTCCTTCTGTGTAGAATGAACCATTATCAATTGCTCGGGCCTTATATGGACAGGCAGCCACACAGCGACCGCAACCGATGCATTCTTCATAATTAATCATTACAATACCTGCGCTAACACCTTTTTCACTTTTCCATGTGGCCTTCCCTTTATTAGGACAGGCCTCCACGCATGGCGGATTATCACATTGATTGCAAGGTCGAGGTGTAAATCGCCTCTTAACATTAGGAAATTTCCCGAATTCCTCTTCATAAAGTGGTCGGTACATAATTCCAGGTGGGCTCTTTTGCTCAACCATACATGCAATTGTGCAGGATTTACATCCCGTACATCGCCTGAGATCTATAAGCATGGCCCAGTGGACAGTAGCTTTTTGTATGGATCTTTTAAGATCTTCCTCCATTCTCAATAATTCATCTTTTCCTTCAATCATTCCGTCTCCCTCCTAATTTTTCTTATGACAGTTGGAACAATTTGCTCGGACATCAAATGCCCTCTTCCCATTATGGCATGCCCCACAAGAGGCCCCCCTCTTCATTTCTTCCATGGTGACTCTTCGATGTTTTTCTTTCGTAGTAAAAATCCGATCATGACATTCTGTACATTTAAGTCCGATCTCAGAAACATGACTGTCATGACTGAAGATGACAGCCCTTGCCCCATCAATTTTAAAAACAATATCCCCACCCCCAATTTTCCCTGAAGCCATATTAAAGAACAGGAAAAAAGGAATAAAAGTAATTAATAAAAGGATTTTTCTCATGTTTTCCTCCTCACGGGATGGAATAAAAAAGGGGGAAACTGACAAAATCAGTTTTCCCCCCTATATTGTTTCCCAATTTAACAAAACTTATTTTAAAAGTCAATAATTTTTAATTTACAAGTTAAAACATCTTTTGAGGCATCTTCTCCTTTTCATATCGAGAGTGACTGAATTCACCGCTCGCAATGGGAATGGCTACTTTCATTAAAATGGTAAAGATGAGAAATCCTGTAGCCCAGATCCCAAAGGAAATAAATAGTTCTCTGAAGTTCGGAATATATTCATAGATCTCACCTAAGGGGTCCGGGACAAATCCAGGGATTACCAACCCAGGTCCTTTTTCGATCCAAACGCCTGCAATGATAAGAATGCAGCCTATATTAAGGGTGCTAAGATGTTGTCGGGTGATCGGGAATAGAAAGAGGATAAAAGCGATAAGATTCATCAGGGTCCCCACCCATATCCATGGGACGAGAAGATTGTGGCCGTGAAGTCCTTCATAAAGATATTTAAGAGATGCAATGTGGACAGTATTGGAATAGTACTCCTTAAACATTTCTGAGATCAGGAAAAAGAGATTAAGAAACATCGCGTAGGCCATCAGCTCGGCAATCTTGAAAAGAGCTCGGTCCTCCACCTTGATAAAAGTATATTCCCTCAGAATTTGGAAAACGATGATAATAATCGCAGGTCCTGAACAGAAGGCACTTGCGAGAAACCTCGGGGCTAAGATCGATGCATTCCAGAAGGGTCGGGCAGGAAGTCCATTATATAGAAAAGCGGTCACGGTATGGATGGTCACAGCCATTGGGATAGAGAAGAGAATCAGAGGGACGATAAATTTTTTATTGGGTTCTTTCCCATAATAGGTTTTTACCAGTAGGTAAATGGGAATGACTAGATTTAAAAGAAGATATACATTTAAAACGATGACATCCCATGCCAGGAGTGAGCTCGGAAAATTCATCTTTCCAATCCATGGGAGCATATGCCAGAATCGATCGACCCTCCCTAAATCCACAATGACAAAGAGGAGAGCCATGAGAATAGAAGAGGCAGCGAATAACTCACCAAGAACGACGATCTCTTTAATCGGGCCGAATTGATAGATATAGGCTGGGACAACAAGTAAAACGGCTGCTGCTGCTACTCCCACCAAATAAGTGAAATTTGAGATGTAGAGCCCCCAAACCACCTGATCCTTCATATTCGTGGTAATCAGACCCTTTTGGAGTTGGGGGAGGTAGCATAGGAATCCCACGATCATGATGGAGAGGAGAAGCAAGCACCATAAATAATATTCCTTAGAACCTGTCAGGACGAGCCTCAAGGTCTTTCGATAAAATCGCCAGGTCTCTTTCAAAGTTTCTTTAAGAGATTGACTCAATTCTCTAAGCCTCAAAGAAATAGTAAAATTTGGGTTCCGTATTCAAATCTTCCTTCAGGCGAAAGGTTCTTTTATTCTGAATCACATATCTAATTTCACTATTAGGGTCAAGGAGATTCCCAAATTTTCTTGAACCCGTGGGACAGACCTCAACACAGGCAGGGTATCTTCCCATTCTCACCCGCTGGATACAAAAAGTGCATTTGTCAACGACATTTCTCATCCTGGGCCGATTCCCAAGATAATGGACAGAGGTGTTCCACTGTTCTGAGGGAACAGTGGGTTCTGCCCAGTTAAAGATCCTTCCTCGATAGGGACATGCTGCGATACAGTATCTGCATCCAATACACCAGTTATAATCCACCACCACCAGGCCATCGGGTTCTTTCCAGGTGGCATGAACAGGACAGACTCTTACACAAGGTGGGTTCTCACATTGCTGACATTGCACAGGGATATAAAGAAATTCCTTCTCAGGGACTACCTCAGGATTATAGTAATGTTCTGAATCTTCAAGATTAATAAGACTTCCCTTTCTCAATCGGATGACACGGATCCATTGGGACTGGGGTTTCTCTCTTGAGCAGTTATTCTCCTCTACACACGCATAGACACATCTTCTACAACCGATACAACGAGAAAGGTCAAGGCCATAGCCCCAGAGAGTGTTGGGGATCGCTTCCTGAATACTCACTCTAAATTTTTTTCTATAATTTTTAAGGTACCTTTCTTCCAATTTAATAATGAGCGTCTCTTTCTCTTCCCGGCTCATCTCAAGAAAATGTTTCTGAAAAAAGTCTTCCCTATCCTCTTTTCTACAAGAGGTTAGAAAGGGGATTGAGAAGCCAATAAAGGAGAGATGTTTCAAAAATTGCCTTCTTGTATACGACTTACCTGACATCTCGTTTTACCTTCGGAGGAAGAGGTGGAGGTTCAGGCTTTATTCCCTTAAATTTTGGAGAGTGGGCATCGTGACAGTGAACACATAGGAGATAAGTCCTTTTCCCACCCATAAAGAACCCTTGTCTCTTCCCATGGATTCCCACTTTCCAATCCCTGAACACATTGCCGTGGCACTCCCCACAGAGGAGATAACTTCTGCCAAAATCGATAAGCTCCCCATTGTAAAGCCTTAATTTGTCTCTGTTTCTCGAATCGTGGCAATCAAGACACCACCTCAATGTTTCTGCATGGTGAAGCTGAATGTTAGTATGTTCATCTTTTAAAGTCCTTTTTTTTGGATTAATCTCTATAGACCCATGGCAACTACTACACGGATAGATTCCCTCACTGAAGGGAGGAGGTGGAACAGGGAATTCTTCGATGAGTTCCTTAGAAAAAACCAAAGAAAGTCGATTCAAAATTAAAAAGAGGATTAACCCCCAAATAAGGATTCTCATTGTTTACCATATTATCTTTGTATTTTAAAATTTAATTTTTTAAGATAGGTTGAGTAATTAAAAAGTGGACTTTGATCTTTTGTATGGCAATTTCGACAGGTGCCTAAAGTGACTTTCCTTTCTATACTTCCTTTTTCAGGATGTCCCCTTCCTATTCCATGGCAGGCCTCACACTGGACTCCCTGGAGATAAAAAGGAACCTCATCCACGGTAGAATATTCACCTATCTTTCCGTAGGCCGTGGAATGACAGACCAAACACTCCTCTTGAGCATATTTAGGGGAAGGAATAATAGTCTGGGTTGCCTTTGCATGTTTGGTTTTTAACCAATTTTTATAATTTAATTCATGGCATCTTTTACAGGAGATTGCCCCCATATAGGGACTATTTTTAGGAATTCGAGCAATAAGTTCCTTTTCGGGTAACTCTTTTTCAGGAATGAAGGATACTTTTGGCTTATATAATTTTGTAAATTCTCGATGATAGGTATCCACCCATTTTAAAATGTTTGCATCATCTGGAAGTGACAATTCGATAGGGATAGCCGTATAGTTATAAAAATTTTTATCCTGGAAGGTTTTAATGGTTTGTTCTATCTCTCTCTTTTTGGATTCAATGATTTTTAATTCCTTTAGTTTTATCTCCTTTTTTTCTTCTGATTTTTCGATTTCTGATTTAATTTTATTATAATGATTAGTTAAATTTTTAAGTTTCTCTTCAAGTTCTTCATATTCATGAGCGGAAAAAATTTTCAGAGGTTTTTTCAGATCAGAAATAGAATAATCGATTTTGCCTAAATAACTGCCCCTGGGTTCCAAGCAAAAGATAGGAACTCCATTGATATTGTCGATTATTGATTTTATGACGCCTCCTCCCCCACCAAGAATTAGGTCAATTTCAGGAATCTCCATGGCAAGTTTTTGTGTTTTCATTTCTCCAAGTTGGGAAAGGACAATGAGAAGGTCGCAATATTCCCTCAGTCCTTTGACCAAATTTTTTGTATGATTAATAGGTTCAAGAATTAATAGATCTGGTTCTATCTGACTCAATGTAACATTGAATTGATCATCTAAGAGGCCCATGATCCCAATTTTTATCCCTGAAATATTTTTTATCAAATAGGGTTTAAAAAGGGGCTTTTGGCTCTTTTTTTCGATTAAATTACTCGAGATAAATGGAAATTGAGCCTTTAAAGTCAATTCTTTAAAGAATTTGACGCTCATGATGAAATCTTTTTCTCCTATATTGACCCCATCATATCCCATTTCATTATAGGATTGAATTATCAGATTAGCCCGGAGAATGGCATCTTTCCTTTTTATCTCCGTTTGTGGAGGTTTTTGGAAAAGTAAGTTTCCTGTATCCACTAAGAGAATTCCTTTTCCTTCTTTTTTGAATTGGGAAATGAGGGTTGCCCTTTTGGCAAGCCCTCCTAAAGGATTTCTAAATCGACCGGAGGGATCTACTTCGCCCATGACATCATTTGTATAAAGAATGGCGAATTCAATTTTCTTTTTCCCTAATGCAGGAGATGAAAAGGATAAATGGGAAACCCAGATCAATATAAAGATAAATAAAAAGTTTCTCCAACCCATAAATCAGGACCCCCCTCCAAGATAAAGATTCATCTCCCGATTAGATAAATCATTCCCCTTTCTAGGTCTCTTCCCAAACAGAAAAAGAGCAATACTGAGTATTGCAATCCAAAATAGGAGAAAAAAAATGATTATTAATATAATGATAAGAATACCTATTATAATTCTTGACATAAAGCCTTCTTTTCCCTAAATCAAAAGTAGTATGCTAAGTTATAATTTAATAAAAATAATTATAAAAAATCAATAGAAAAATTTAAAATTTCTTATAACCTATTAATTTTTTTAGATTCTCAATATGGGATTCCAGGAAGATAATCTATCCATCGTAGTTAGGAAATAGGTTTGAATCCACCGCGTTTTAAGGGGTTCGTGAATACTCCTCTCAGACCAGTATGGTTCCCATCTCTCATTGAGGGATTGTCCAAAAAGTATTTTTATTCTTGAAAAAAAAAATAAAATGTAATAATTTTTAACCAAAAAAGGGAGATGTCTATGGAAATAAATTTAAATAAATATCTTCAGAGTGAAAATTTAAAAGAGTTATATAATTTAATAAAGAATTTTTGGATAGAAGTTTATTTAAATTTTAAAAAAGGAGCTCAGGAACATACCAAGGCAATCAAAACATCTTTGATTTTATGCATCATTTTATTTTTAATCCTTTCTTTTGTTCTTCTAAAATTTACAGAAACTTCTACGTTTTGCGGTCTTTGTCATCAAATGAATGCTTATATGGAATCCTGGAGGAATTCAACCCATAAGGATGTAGCCTGCACAAAATGTCACTATGAGCCAGGTTTTTTCAACCACCTTAAAGGGAAATGGGTGGATGGTCAAGTTTCATTGGCATATTTTTTATCGGGGAAAAGACCGAGCAAGCCCCACGCTGAAATCAATGATTCGAGTTGTTTACAGAAAGGGTGTCATAAGATTGAAGATTTGCAAAGAGATATGATTTACAAGAATGTTGCCTTTTCCCATGGGAAACATCTTGGTGAACTAAGAAGAGGAATGAAACTTCGTTGTACGAGCTGTCATGCCCAACTTGTTCAGGGATTACATCTAACCGTCCATGAGATAAACTGCTTCATATGCCATTATTATAAGGCGGGACCAAGGGGAGAAGAGGAATGTATTTCGTGTGCTGTGGGAAGTTGTAACTCTTGCCATATTGAACCCAAAGGGGATATCAATCTAAAAGGATGGACCTTTAATCATCGAAAATATATTGATCGAGGAGTGGCCTGTGAAAAATGTCACACTAATATCGTGGTTGGGGATGGGCATGTTCCGGAAGGAAAATGTTTACAATGTCATAACGAACCAGAGATATTAAATACAAAATATCCTTCCCCATTTATGCATAAAAATCATGTCACCGATCATAAGATTGAATGTGCTGATTGTCATTCAAATATTAAGCACGAAATAGCTACTTTTTTAGCCACCCTCCCTTCTTCCACTTATTGCGATAAGTGCCATGTGAAGGAAATACATTTGTCTCCAAGAGAATTCTACCAAGGAAGAGGGGGAATTGGAGTACCTGATTCTCCAAGTCTTATGTTTACTGCCAATATCGATTGCATCTCGTGTCATCGAAAAGGGGAAGAGAGCAGAGCGGCTCTCCAAACGACAAAATATGTCGAAAAGGCCCTTGCGGAGACTTGTGTAGAATGTCATGGAGAAGGATTTGATGAACTCCTTAAACATTGGAAAACTATTCTATCTAAGGCTCAAAATGAGACCAATCAACGTATTTTTAATCTTCAAACTCGCTTATATATATTAGAAAGTACTAAAGGAGATACTGCCGAATTTAAAAAAGCCCAAAAACTCCTTAACGAAGCTCGACACAACTTGAATTTTGTTCTCTTGGGGAAAGGTGTCCATAATATTGAATATGCCTTTAAACTTTTGAATATAGCTAATAATAAAACAGAGGAGGCTTTAGCCGCTGTTGATAAAGGGTATAAACCAAAAGAGTTTAAAACCGAGATGACATGTACCTTCCTCTGTCATTTAGGATGGGATCGAAGAATAGTCCCATTTAATGAGATTAAATTTTCTCATGAAACCCATGTGTTAGGAAATGGTTTTAAATGTGGGGATTGCCATTCATCTCGTGAAAATCATGGAAAGACCTATTTTAATAAATGTAAGGAGTGTCACCACGGGAAAGAAATTACAAAAGTAAAGTGTCAAGATTGTCATTTCTCCGTAAAAAGATTGATTCATGGAAAGGGAGGAATTGGCGTAAAAGACATGCCAAGTCCCAAATTAGAAGTGGTTGAATGTATAGATTGTCATAAAGGGGTTTTAGATAAAAAGAAGGATTCATTGGATACCTTAAAGACGAGATGCATTGAGTGCCATGATTCCACCTATGGAGAGAAGTTGATCCAATGGAAAGTCACATCAGAAGAATTGATGAAAAAAGTCACCCCAAAATTAGAAAAGGTCAGGGAAGAAATACGCCGCATTGAACTCCGGGGGGGACATACCTTTGTCTATCGGAAGCCCTTTGGAGAAGCCGAATTTAATTACAATCTGGTAAAAGAAGGAAACGGAGTTCATAATCTGGATTATTCGACAAATTTATTAGAATTCGTAAATCAACGATTGGATAGCACTATTAAAGATATCGAAAAAAGAAGGAAATGAAGGCTTGAGTTGAATTTCATTGTGAAATTTTTAGACTCTCTTTCTTTAAGGAAGTTGTCCTTTTTTTTAAAAAAGAAGGTCTTCTATGGCCTTCTTTTTATTTCTACTTTGATCATCTTTATTGGCCTTTTTGCTTATTCAGAAAGTCCTTCCTTTTGTGGCCTTTGTCATAACATGAAAACCTATGTGGATTCCTGGAAATCCTCCTCCCATCGCGAGGTTTCATGCCTGAGCTGTCATCGAGCCCCTGGAATCTTAAACCACCTCAAAGGGAAGTGGGTCGATCTTGAGCTTGCCTTAAGCTATTTCCTTGTGGGAAAAGGATTTAAGAAACTTCATTACGAAGTGGATGATGGAAACTGTCTTCAGAAAGGATGCCACCGAAAGGAAGATTTAATGGGCGAGATGGTCTTTAAAAATGTTCGTTTTCCTCACGGGAGTCATCTGGGAGAGCTCCGAAGAGGAATGAGACTTCGTTGTACGAGCTGTCATGCTCAACTGGTTCAGGGGCTCCATCTCACAGTCCATGAGACGAACTGTGTCATCTGCCATTTCTATCGGGTTGGACCCAGAGGAGAGGAGGAATGCATCTCGTGTGCAGTGGGAGGCTGTAAGGCCTGTCATGTCGAGCCCAAAGGGGATATCAATATCCAGGGATGGAATTTTAATCATCGAAAGTATATTGCCAGGGGGGTCGAATGCGAGAATTGCCATATGAATGTGGTTCAGGGAGATGGTCATGTTCCGGAGGGTAAATGCCTCCAGTGTCATAAAGAACCTCCTCCCCTTGCAATGAAAACTCATTCTTTGCTCATGCATCGAACCCATGTCACGGATCATAAGATCGAATGCTCGGAGTGTCATACTCCTATTCGTCATGAAATTGCTCCCATTCTTACTATGGTACATTCCCATACGGTTTGCGACCGATGTCACATTAAGGAGGTGCACCAGGCCACGAGAAATTTCTATCGGGGAGTAGGAGGCATTGGAGTTTCTGATTCTCCAAGCCTGATGTTTTTGACCAATATCGAATGTTTTGCCTGCCATCGGAAGAGAGAAGAGACTTTTACAGCCCTTTTCACAACAAAATATGTCGAGAAGGCAATGGGGGAGACCTGTGTCAGTTGCCACGGCGAAGGATATGATGAGACTTTGAAACAATGGCAAATTTTACTTTCGAAGGCCATGAGAGAAAGCTACCAACGGATCTCCAGATTAGAAGAGATTCTCATTCAACTGGAAGGAAAGCGAGGAAAGACTCCAGAATTCAAAAAAGCTCAGAATCTCCTTCATGAAGCCCGCCATAATTATAATTTTGTTCATCTTGGTAAAGGGATTCATAATATTGAATATGCTTTTAAGCTTCTCAATGTGGCCAATAGCAAGACAGAGGAAGCTATGGCCATTCTGGAAAAGAGTTATCAACCAAAAGAATTTAAGATGCAAATGGACTGTACCACCCTCTGCCATATAGGAATGGAAGAAAGATCCGTTCCTTTTAATGAAATTCAATTTTCTCATAAAACCCATGTTGAGCACATGGGTCTAAGATGTCCTCAGTGTCATTCCCCTCGGGAGAACCACGGAAAAACCTATTTTATGAATTGTAAGGAGTGCCACCATCGAAAGGAGACAAAGATAAAATGTGAGGATTGCCATCTTTCGGCCAAACTCCTGTTTTTGGGAAAAGGCGGGATAGGGGTTCAGGAGAGATCCAGCCCTAAATTAGGAAAGGTTGAATGTACCCATTGTCATCCAAGCGTGAGTGAAAAAAAGAGGGAGAGTTTCGAAAAGATTAAAGAGAGGTGTCTCGAATGTCATGACCGGACTTACGCAGAAAGACTCTTTGAATGGAAAAAAGCTATGGATGAGCTTTTAAAGAAAGTGGAGCCTAAATTAGAAAAGGCGAAGGAAGGGATTCACAGAGCAGAACTCCGGAAGGCTCATACCTTCATATATCGAAAACCTTTTGGAGAAGCAGAATTTAATTATCATCTGGTTAAAAAAGGGGGAGGCCTACATAATATAGAGTATTCAAAAGAATTATTAGAATTTGCTAATAATCGCCTGGATGAAGCCCTAAGACACCTTGCCAAGAGAAAATAATGGGGGGAAATTTTTTCGATGGTTTAACACAAAGGACTTGACAAAAGAATAATAATCTAATAAATTTTTTCACAAATTTTGTGAAAGGAGTCACATAATTGAAATATCAAAAGATTCCTGAAGCCACAATAAGGAGACTTTCAAGATATTCAAGATGTTTGGAAGAGATGGACCAAAGTGGAGAAAAAGTCGTCTCTTCAGCTCAACTGGCCTCTAAATGTATAGTCAACCCGGCCCAGGTGCGAAAAGATCTGGCCTACTTTGGCGAGTTTGGAATCCGTGGAGTGGGCTATTATGTCAAAGACCTTCTGGCAAGTATTAAAAAGATTTTGGGATTAAACAAAGAATGGAGAATGGCTGTGATTGGAATCGGAAATTTAGGTTCTGCCCTCCTCTCCTATAAAGATTTTCTGAAACAGAATTATAAGATTGTAGCTGCTTTTGATATCGACCCACCAAAGGTAATCGGCCGGGTTTCTGAGAAATTGGGAAAACCTGTTGAAATCCTCCATATTAGCCGAATCAAAGAAGTGGCCAAGGAGAGGAATATAGAGATTGCCCTCATTACCACTCCTCCTTCTGAGGCCCAATCCGTAGCCGATCTATTGGTTGAGGCTGGAATCCGTGGAATATTAAATTTTGCTCCCACCCAAATTACGGTGCCTGAAGGATTCGTCGTAAAGGACGTATTCTTTACCAATATCTTGGACAATCTGGCCTACCTTCTTTCGAATAGTTAGAGGGATTCCGAATTCATTCTAAATTCTTTTCGGATTCCTTTTCATACAGGTATAAATCCCTCGGAAATTAAAAAATTAAGGAGAAAATCAAATGAAGAGAAAGGTTGGATTTAGTGGAGGAGGTTGTTCTGGGAGAGAGGGGTGTCCTTCAAGGAGCAACTCCCGGTTCCATCCTTATCGATATGAGTTCGATCAACCCATTGGTCAGCCAGAGGATTTCCGCCATCTTAAAACAAAAGGCAGTAGAGATGCTGGATGCCCCTGTCAGCGGGGGAGAGATAGGAGCCATTCAGAGGGGACTCTTGCGATCATGGTGGGTGGAGAAAAAAGAATCTTTGAAGAGTGTCTCGAGATCTTCCAGGCTCTGGGAAAGAGTATCGTTTATGTGGGAGGGATCGGTTCTGGCGGTTATGTTAAATTGGTCAATCAAATTATTGTGGCCCTCAACATTGCGACTCTTGGAGAAGCTTTTTCCTTGGGAGTCAAAGCAGTATCGACCCTAAAGTGATCTTTGAAGCCATTCGGGGTGGGTTGGCGGGCAGTCGGGTTTTGGAGACCAAAGTGCCAATGATCGTTGAGAGAAATTTTAATCCTGGATTTAAGGTCAAACTCCACCATAAAGATCTCAACAATGCTCTTAACACGGCTAAAGAATTAGGAGTTCCCCTTCCCCTTTCCAGCCTGGTCCAGCAGATTTTTGTTTCTTTGATGGGAGAAGGGAAAGGTGAGCATGACCATTCGGCCTTGGTCACTTTTTTTGAGAAACTCGCTGGAGTTGAAATCAAATCCTGATGAAAGGAAATAAAGATGGACTTTCCATTTGAAATGCCTTTAATCAAGACAAAACTTCCTGGTCCCGAGGCTCAGAAGGTTTTGGAAAAGGATCAAAAATTTGTCTCCCAGTCCTACACTCGAGTCTATCCTTTTGTCATCAAGAGGGGACGAGGAGTGTGGGTTGAGGATGTGGATTCAAATAGGTTTCTCGATTTTACCTCTGGAATAGCGGTTCTCAATACGGGGCATTGTCATCCTGAAATTGTAAAAGCCATTCAGGCGCAGGCAGAAGAGTTTATTCATATGTCTGGAACGGACTTCTATTATGAAGTTCAATCGGCTTTGGCTCAGAGGCTTGCAGAGATTACTCCGGGACCTAAAGAGAAGAGGGTCTTTTTTGGAAACTCTGGAGCTGAAGCCATTGAAGCTGCACTCAAGCTTGCCCGTTATCATACGAGACGTCCACGCGTATTAGCGTTCCTCGGAGCCTTTCATGGACGAACGATGGGAGCCCTTTCACTGACAGCAAGTAAAGTGATTCATGAAAAGGGATTCTCTCCACTGGTTCCTGGAATTACCCATATTCCTTACGCTTATTGTTATCGTTGCCCCTACCATCTTGAATATCCCGAATGCGAGATCGCCTGTGTGGACTGGATTCGAGAAGACCTCTTCAAACGAAGTATTCCACCCGAAGAGGTGGCTGCAATCTTTGTTGAACCGATTCAGGGAGAAGGGGGCTACATCGTTCCCCCTCCTGAGTTTCATCAAAAACTCTATCGCTTAGCTAAAGAATTTGGAATCCTCTTTGTGGTCGATGAGGTTCAAACAGGAATGGGAAGAACAGGAAAGATGATGGCGATCGAGCACTGGGGGGTTGTCCCGGATATCATTGCCCTGGCGAAGGGGATCGCTTCAGGGATGCCCTTGGGAGCCACCGTCTCTCAGGCCGAGGTGATGGATTGGGTTCCTGGTTCTCACGCAAGTACCTTTGGAGGAAACCCGGTGAGTTGCCGCGCAGCCCTTAAAACGATTGAACTTCTCGAAAACGGTCTGATTGAAAATGCCGCTACGATTGGAGAGTATCTGTTCGGAAAGTTAAAAGAACTTCAACATAGATTTGAACTCATCGGGGAGGTAAGAGGAAAGGGATTAATGATCGGGTTGGAGTTGGTCAAGGATAGGAACCGGAAGGTCAAGGCAGTTGAAGAGCGAAACAGGATTATTCAGGCCTGTTTTGAGAAAGGACTTCTCATCCTGGGTTGTGGAGAAAATTCGATTCGCCTGATCCCTCCTCTGATCATTACTCAAAAGGAGGTAGACCTGGCTCTCTCCATTCTGGAGGAGGTTTTAAGAAAGGTTTAAGCAGGGAAATGGTTTCGAAGAAGACTTATCAATTCATCACAGGTGAGAAGGTAAGCAAACCCGAAGCCAAGGTTTTTTAAGGTGGAGAGATGAAGGTCTTTCCTGCCCGTTGCTGTTCCATCGATGAGAAAGAAGACCCGATAGTCCCTCATGAAGGCATCTCTTGCAGTGGTCTCACAGCAGAGATTGGTCATCACTCCTGAGATAATAAGGTCTCGAATCCCTCTCTCTTTGAGGATCTGCTCTAAATCGGTTTCAAAGAAGGCACTATATCGTTTTTTGGGAAGAATGAGCTCTTGGGGTTCAACCTGAATTTCAGGAATGATTTTCCACTCCTCCGTCCCTTCAAGGATTAACTCTCCCCACCAACGACCAAGTTCCCCTCCATCCTTGGAGGGCTCCCTATGGCCATGTTGGGTAAAAATAATTGGAAGATTTCGCTTTCTCCAGGATTCGATGATTCTTTGAAGATTTTTGAGAATGGGGAGGATAATTCGTTTAAAATAGATCTGAAGATCTATGGCCAGGAGGCAGCTACGGGCGAAGTCAGGGATAGCCTTCTTTTCGCGATAGGGAGAAAGTTCTTTTAGGATTTCTTCAAGATTAAATCTCATTCCTTTTTCCACCTTGGATTATCGATCAGGATCGGTTTTCCTTCTTTTTCGACAAGAATCTTAACAAATCCCGTTCTCTCAATATCCCCATAATTATGCCCG
>JBDOIB010000182.1:0-1224 GCA_041082155.1 Thermodesulfobacteriota bacterium
CCTGTTTGACAAGCTCCTCCGAGGCTTTTTTAACCTGCTCTTCTGTTGGGTTTTCTGTTTTAAAAAGGGATTTTGCCTTCTCAATCTTTTTATCGGGGTCTATAGCATTGAGAAGATGATTGATAATTTCTTTTAAGGGCTTCCCACCAGAAGAATTCTTAATCTCCTGTTTATCCCTTTCGTCCGCTTCTCTCTCCAATCGAGAAAGTCTTCCAGCAAGAGAAGTGAGGATGTCTTCATCCCTCTCCCCGAGTGCAACCAGTTGAATGAGTTTATCAAAAGGAATAGACCTCTTTCTATCAAGAGGACGGGAATCGGTTTTATCATTCTCACAAACCCCAATTGCATCTATGATGACGAAATGGGTTTTGTTCGAAGCATCAGGGGTTACAGCATTAAAATCGGTGGGGGAGATAACCCTGGTTCCCCTTCCTTTCATCTGCTCAAAATAGACCCGGGATTTAACATCCCTCATAAAGATGAGGCACTCCAGAGGGCGAATATCTGTTCCTGTAGAGATCATATCAACCGTTACTGCAATCCGGGGATTATAGGAATTGCGAAAACTGGCAATCAAATCTTCAGGTTTTTCTCCTGTGGTTTTATAGGTAATCTTTTTACAGAATTCATTCCCCTTTCCAAACTCTTCCCTGACGATATGGACAATATCTTCTGCATGGGAATCGTCCTTGGCAAAGATCAGGGTTTTGGGAACCTCTTTTCTTCCCGGGAATATTTCAGTAAATAATTTGTCTCTGAAGGTTCTGATGATAGTTCTTATCTGGTCAGGTGCTACTACATCCCGGTCTAATTGGGCGGATGTATATTCCAGATCTTCATCGAGTTGCTCCCACCTTCGCTCCCTCGTAAGCTTATTCCGCTTATCGATGAAAAACCCTGCCTCAACCCTGCTTCCTTTCTCTGTGATCTCGGTCTTGATTCGGTAGACGTCATAGCCAACATTGACCCCATCTGCGACTGCTCGCTCGTGGCTGTATTCCATCACAAGATTCTGGTCAAAGAAACCAAGGGTCTGCTTTGAGGGTGTGGCGGTAAGCCCGATGATAAAGGCATCAAAGTATTCCAGCACCTGTCGCCAGAGGTGATATATGGAACGGTGACATTCATCCGTGATGATAAAATCGAAAGTCTCTATGGGGATTCTGGGATTATAGGCTACCTCTTTTGGAGCTTCCTCATATGGAAAGAGTTCAAAGGCGGATT
>JBDOIB010000186.1:0-6739 GCA_041082155.1 Thermodesulfobacteriota bacterium
GAACAATATTAAAAGAATCGTTGCATTGGTAAGGGCTCCGATCTCAATGGTATTGAAACCGCAGGTTCTGGCAGTGACCGATTGGAATAAGGAGATCAGTATTTTATTTTGAATCGGAATACTCTTGAGGACATTCCCCTCTTCAAACAGGTAAAACAGAAAAGCTCCCAAAAAAATAAGAATCAGGGTGGTGATCAATACGATTTTGGTATGAATCGATATCCTTCTTTGAATTCTTTTAAATTTAGCAAGAATTTCATATTGAACGATAAATCCGATGCCGCCGACAATAATTAATCCCATCACTGCGAGGTTCACCATCCAGTCTTCCTGATATCGGACTAAACTGTCCTGATATAATGAATAGCCACAATTATTAAAAGCTGAGACGGCATGGTAGATTGAATAAAAAAGGGCCTCTGAGAAAGGAAAATCCTGGCAAAAACGGATTAATAGAAAGAAAGTTCCCAGAGCTTCATAAAGCAAGGTAAACAATAGAATGGATTTGAGGATGACCTTCAAATCTTTCCGTGGATCGTGAAGAAAAGTGGCTTGAACAATCTCTCTTTCCTTCAATGGAATTGATCTTCCCATTAAGACAAAGAAGACCGTTGAAAAGGTTAAGATTCCCAGTCCTCCAAATTGAAAGAGGATAAGGGTCACGATCTGTCCCCAAAATGTAAGATCCCTCCCAAGATCAACGACCACCAATCCTGTTACGCAAACCGCCGAAGCCGAGGTAAAAAGGGCATCTATAAAAGATAGAGAACATCGAGCCGTTGTAAAAGGAAGCAATAAGAGTAAGGTTCCTGTAAGAATAGCTCCTAAAAAGCTGAGGATAAAAATCCTTGGAGGGGTGAGATGTCTTGATATAAAAATTTTAATCCTTAAACCGATCTTCATCTACAATGAGGGATTCCAAAGGAACCCCATATGGGAATAAACTTTAATTAAAATCTCTTCTTCTGTCAATCCAAGTTCTGAATCTGAAATTCTATCCTCTCCTTTCTTGAAAAAGGAAATCTTGAAAAGCTGGTAAGTATGAGAAAAATTTCACTTGACTTCTTTAAAATAAACAGGTTAAATTTCTTTCGGTTTTTTTTAACTAAATTGAAGGAAGAAGAAATGATTTCTATTTTTTTAGTTACAGGAATTCTCATCTCCATTGCTATCGGTCTAAGTCTCTATCGAGTGGTGAGGGGACCAGGGGTATTTAATCGGACGGCGGCTGTCAATATTATTGGCACAAAAACAATCGCCTTGTTAGTGGTCATGGGTTATTACTTTGAAAGACCTTACTTTTTTGATATTGCACTTCTCTATGCCATGATCAACTTTATCGGGACACTTGTTTTTGCTAAGTACCTGGAAAGAGGAAATCTATGGTCTTAATCCACATCATGGTCACCTTCTTACTGGGCGCAGGTCTATTTTTTACCTTTGTAGGATCCATTGGATTACTCCGATTTCCGGACTTTTATACCCGCCTCCATGCAACCGGTAAATGCGATACGTTAGGGGCAGGGCTTATCATTCTTGGCCTCCTCATCTATCACTTCTTTTATTACATGGAGACACCCCTCATCCCTGCAAAACTTATCTTCTTGATCTTTTTCATTTTCATTGCAAACCCAACAGCTACCCACGCTCTCATGAAGGCTGCCTACCGGATTGGAATCAAACCCTGGCGTGTTGGAGAGGAGAGACAATGATCAGAGAGGGAAGATTATTTGCGATCACCCTAACTTTTTTTATCATGGCTCCATTCTGGATCCTCCTCTCCGGGATATTCGATGCTTTTCATCTCATTTCAGGGTTGATTTGTTGCCTGATCGTCGCCTTCCTCTCCAACGATCTCTTAGTCACCAGAAAAAGTCAGAAGAAACTCCTAAAATCCTTTCGACTCATCCGATATATCCCATGGGAGTTATGGCAGATTGTCCTGGCTAATATTGATGTGGCGTATCGTGTCCTCCATCCTAAAATGCCCATCGATCCTCGGATCATTGAATTCGAAACCACTCTACGAGGAGAGTTTTCTCAGGTCACCCTCGCAAATTCCATTACCCTCACCCCAGGAACCATCACCATCGAGGTGGATCCAGAGCGGGGGAAATTCTTAGTGCACGCGATTGCGAAAGAACCTGCAGACGCTCTTTTAATCGATCAAAGGATGCAAAAGCGGGTGGCCCACGTGTTTATGGAGGAGTAAAAGGTTTTATGATTATTCCCATCGATCTCATTTTACTTCTTTTTGTAGTCATCCTGGCCATCACCGTCATTCGCCTTAAGGATCTACTGAGTGCGGTGATTCTATTGGGAGCTTACAGCTTTCTGATGGCCCTCATCTGGGTTGAACTCCAATTGGTGGATGTGGGCTTTACGGAGGCAGCCGTGGGAGCAGGAGCCACGACCGCCTTTTTGATTGCAGCCATTGCAAGAACGACCAGGTGGGAAAAGGAATGACTGGAACCCGGTTGTTCACCCTTATAATTATTGGCCTTCTCTGTGGACTCTTCATCTATGTAGCAGAGGATATCCCTCCCTTTGGGGATCCAGAAGCTCCTACCATTAAATATGTGGAGCTATTCCAATTAGAATGGAATGAGGTGAAGGAGTTGGAAGAGAATCCCATCCCTTCCAAATTAATCCAGAAGCTCAAAGAAAGAGGCTTTCCACCCCTTACTCGAATAGAAAAAACTTCTGATTCCAAAACCGAATGGAATGCCTTTATCTCTAAGGAGGAACCCTACTATCCAAAAGAGGAAAAATATTATGTTTTGAAAAAGGAAGGGAACCTTTTGAAGGTCTACCGATACGCTTTTGTGGTTCGATGGATTGAAAAGGGACTGAAGGAAACAGCGGTTCCCAATATGGTTACCTATGGACTGGCCGATTATCGAGGCTATGATACCTTAGGAGAGACGACGGTCATCTTTACAGCCGGAGTTTCAGTGATTCTACTCCTGAGGAGGAAAGGAAGGCTTTGAACGAAAAAGAGAGAGATGTCATCGTTGAGACCGTTTCACGGGTGATGATCCCATTTATTCAGCTTTATGCTCTTTATGTCATTATCCATGGCTCAGGGGGACCAGGAGGGGGATTTCAGGGAGGGGTCGTCTTTGCTTCCTCCTTCATCCTCTATGGGATTGCCTTTAACCTTGCGGGAGGACGCAGGAGGTTTCCTGAATCGGTAAATACCTTCTTCAGCTCTCTCGGTCTCTATATCTATGGAGGGATTGGACTCTTAGCTATCCTTTTCAGTCGTGGGATGGCTCAATATCTTAACTACGGGTTCATCCCCTTTACTTCTCACTTTGAAGAGAATAGAGCCCTAGGGATGGATTTTGTGGAAATGGGAATCGGGATTACTGTGATGGCCATCATCGCCTCTATCTTTTTTGATCTCGCCCAAAGGGAGGAGCCCGAAGGGAATAAGAGAGAAAATTAATGGAATGGTTTCTTGTAAAAATCTTTGCGAAATATAACTACTGGGTCTTTATTATTCTGATGATGATTGGCTTCTACGGAATTGTCGCCAAGGATAATCTTATTAAAAAGATCCTTGGTCTCAATATCTTTCAAACGGCGATCTTTCTCTATTTTATCTCCTTAGGGGCGGTCAAGGGAGGGACGGCCCCCATTGTTGATGATCGGATCATTCAAAAGGGCTATCTCTATGCAAATCCCCTTCCCCATGTGTTAATTCTTACAGCGATCGTCGTCTCTGTAGCCACGACTGCGGTGGCTCTCTCCTTGGTCATCCGGATGCATCGAGAGTATGGAACGATTGAAGAGAGTGAGATTATAAGAAAATCGAGTAAAGAACATCCTCCAGAGGTGAATTTGAAAGATCGTCATTAACGAAGGCTTGATGAACTTTTATGCTCCATCCTGTTGAACATCTTCCTTTATTGATTGTGGTCCTATCCCTCCTTTCATCCATCACCATCTTTATCTCAGGCTGGATTCAAAGGAAAACGGCCTGGTATATTTCTCTTGGAACCCTTTCCTTCCAATTCATCTCCTCCTTCTTCATCCTTGAACACGTTCTTCGCCGAGGCCCTATCCATTATCGATTGGGGGGATGGGTTCCCCCCTGGGGGATTGAATATGTGATGGATCCCCTGAATTCTTATATCCTGATCATCCTTCTATTTCTGGCCTTGGTCTGCCTCCTCTATTCAAAAAGAAATATCGAGCATGAACTGCCAGAAAAGATCGTCTCTTTTTATACAGTCTACCAACTTCTGATCACCGGGCTCTGTGGTATCGTTGTGACCGGAGATATCTTTAATATGTATGTCTTCATTGAAATTGCTTCTCTCTCTGCCTATGCCCTGATCGCCTCCAGGGGAAAGATTGCCCTCCGGGCGAGTTTTACCTATTTAGTTTTAGGGTCCATAGGAGCCTGTTTCTTTCTTCTCGGGATAGGATTTCTCTATGCCGTCACGGGATCTCTTAACATGCATGATCTCTCCCTGCTTTTACCTCCTTTTTACAAAAACCGCGTGATCATAGCTGCCTTTGTTTTTGTCCTGGTGGGACTCAGCATCAAGATGGCACTTTTTCCCCTCCATACCTGGCTCCCGGACGCACACGCTTTTGCTCCCTCTGAGATCAGTGCGATGCTCTCAGGGATCATTATCGAAGTAGCAACCTATGCCTTTATCCGGGTGACCTTCTCCGTTTTCACCCCACAGTTTCTTCAGCTCTTCCCCATCTTTGAAATTCTCAGCTGGATTGCTGCGGTAGCCATTCTCTTCGGCTCCATTCTGGCGATCACTCAGATAAACTTAAAGAGGATGCTTGCCTATTCGAGTGTAGCCAATATGGGCTATATTGTCCTGGCCTTGGGCTTATCCTTATCCGCCAGAACCTCCCCGTGGGGGGGACTCAATCCCACGCTGATGCACATTTTGAATCACGCCTTGATGAAAGGATGTCTCTTTTTGACCGCAGGGGCGTTCATTTATAAGGCGGAACTCTGGAATATTGACCAATTCTATCATTTATCGAAAAAGATGCCCTATACCTGTGCCGCCTTTGTCATCGCAGCCCTCTCCATGATAGGAGTCCCTCCGAGTGTCGGATTTGTCTCCAAGCTCTATATCATTCTTGCTTCCATTGAATCAAAACATTTCTTTTTTGTGGCTGTCCTGCTTCTGAGTTCCCTTTTGAATCTTATCTATTTCTGGCGAGTCATTGAAACGATGTATATGAAAACGAAGGGAGAAATGGACCACGGATCCTCTTCATTCCCATCTAAACATGAAATTCCTTTGGGGATGCTTCTCCCGATCTGGATTCTGGCGTCCCTCTGTATTCTAATGGGAATATTCTGGCTTGCAAAGATTCCAATACCGATTTTGGAACAGATCAATCTTTTATTTGGATTGGTGCAAAAA
Organism: Thermodesulfobacteriota bacterium; assembly: GCA_041082155.1. Taxonomy (GTDB): domain Bacteria; phylum Desulfobacterota; class BSN033; order BSN033; family UBA1163; genus CALIBK01. The sequence continues at coordinate 5,409 of JBDOIB010000186.1, forward strand.
CTATGATAGAAACTATTGAATCCATAAAACCTGGATTGGCTCTCCTCTGTCCGGCTTCAGCATCGATCCTGATTCTCCTTTCGGGGAGATGGCCAAACCTTCGAGAGAGCTGGACATTGATAGCCAGTATGCTCCAGTTTCTCATCATCCTCTCCATCGCTCCTCTCATCATCAAAGGTCAGGTCGTAGAATATGACCTTTTCAGAAATGCCCTTCCTCAGGTTCACTTCGGATTCCGGGTCGATGCCTTTGGGCTTCTCTTTGCGCTTACCGCCTCCTTTCTATGGATGGTGGTCTCCACCTATTCTATAGGATATATGCGTGCCCTCAGGGAACATGCCCAGACCCGATACTATTTCTGTTTTGCATTGGCCATTATGGGGGCTGTAGGAGTGGCTCTCTCTAAAAATTTAGTCACGTTGTTTATCTTTTATGAAATTCTCACGGTCTCCACCTATCCACTGGTCGCTCATGAACAATCTCCGGAGGCCCTTTTTGCAGGTCGGAAATACCTGGCCTACCTTCTTACCTCGGGAGTCTTTCTATTGGCTGCAACGGCCTGGACTTACTCTCTCGTGGGAACCACTGACTTTATTCCCGGAGGGATTCTAAAATCGGCCTCGCTTCTCCAATCCACTCTGTTCCTCCTTTTTATCTTTTTTATTCTTGGGTTCATGAAGGCTGCCTATATCCCCTTTCACTCCTGGCTCCCAACGGCAATGGTCGCTCCAACCCCTGTCAGTGCTCTGCTTCATGCCGTTGCGGTTGTCAAGGCGGGGGTTTTTGGAATCGTCAGAATCGTTTGCTACATCTTTGGAATAGAAATGATGGATAAATTGGGGTTAGGAATCCTCCTCTCTTCCTTTGCAGCGATCACGATGATCGGAGCCTCCCTGTTTGCTATAGCTCAAGATAATCTCAAGAGAAGATTAGCCTACTCCACGATCAGTCAGCTCTCGTTTATCATCTTTGGAGTAGGACTCCTGAGTCCAATGGGAATAAAGGGGGCCATGATCCATATCCCTTTCCATGGCTTTATGAAAATCACTCTTTTTCTTTGTGCAGGGGCAATTCTTGTGCTCACCGGTAAGACTGAAATCAGTGAAATGGCTGGAATTGGAAGACACATGCCTTTTACAATGATCGCCTTTACCATTGGAGCTTTAGGAATGTGTGGAGCTCCGCCCATTGCCGGATTCATCAGTAAATGGTACCTCAGCCTGGGAGCCATTCAATCCGGACATCTCATTTTCTTAGCCCTTATCCTTATTGCCTCACTTCTGGATGTTGTCTACTTTTATCCCATTATCCGAAAGGCTTTCTTTGAGAAG
>JBDOIB010000213.1:0-1209 GCA_041082155.1 Thermodesulfobacteriota bacterium
TTTTCAGGTGAAGATTGACCAGCCTCCTCAACCGATATTTCAGAATCGCCTTCTTAATGAACTTCATTCTTCTTCCTCTTTTCCTTCTTCTTCTGATGCTGTTCTTTCTCTCGTCCCTTTAAGAATGTAATTCAGCATTTCATCCAGGGATGGATGTTCTTCCCTCAGCTTTCCCAGCTTTTCCAGATTCTCAATGATTCTCTTTTCCCCCTCTCTTTCATCCACATCCGGATTGTATTTTTTGTAAAATTGACCCAGCGATATCAGGCCCATCTTCAGCCGCTTTGAATCCAGCCTCAGTTCCTTCTCCGGATCCTCCGGAAACTCAATTTCCCCGAAATCAATTGAAAAATCTTCAGCTTTTATCGGTTTATCCGGAAAATGCGCATTGTTTACAATCTTAGTTTTTTCAAAGATTTCCCTTTCATAGTCTCGATAATAAGGAATTTGCTCCTGCCTTATCTCCAAAAGCGCTCTGTTTCTGATTTTCAACGCCCGGCCTGAAACCTCAGATATCGATAAACTCCACTGGTCGGCCGAAATTCCGTAATTGTTTATGATTGAATTGATTTGGAATATCAGAGCATCCTTGAGCTGATTAAGATTGATCTGCATATCTAAAAGTCCAATCTGCGCTCCCTCGCCCTTTGCCTGAAATACAGTCAGCGGATCCAGGATCTGTTTCGATGGAACTGATATTTCATCCCCGATAATATATGGCTGTTTAAAACTTGCCACTTTGAAGTAATAATCGAAAAGGGTCATCTTGATTCCGACCATGATTGTCGCGTTGACAAGATCCCGGCCCGAATCCTGATCCCAGAATGAATCCTCCGGCTCCTCTCTATGAAAGACCACAAAGGGAAGCACCGGCCTTCCCTCTTTGTCTCGATAAGGATAAAATGCCGGATCCCCGGCAGCCGCCGCCGAATCATAAATCACAGAATTTATTCTGAAATTTTTATCAAGGATGTAATGATTCCCTGTGATATCCCAGTAATAATAAAAAATCTGATCATCCCCAACTGTATTTGACCTTGTCAGCATATAAATAATCGAATCAGCCTGGGTGGGATCGATTTCATTTTGAATCACCGTGACAATGTTCGGCGTAAGGATGTCATATACGATTTCCCCGTTCCTCACGCCTATTTTGAGAAGCGATTCATTCAAAAGGTTGGTATATCGGTTGATCTTTTTAAGCTTCCG
>JBDOIB010000263.1:0-5665 GCA_041082155.1 Thermodesulfobacteriota bacterium
TAGATACAACGAAATGTACAGCCTGCAGAGGGTGCCAGATTGCCTGCAAACAGTGGAATAAGAATCCAGGGACAAAAACGATCCAGAGGGGAACCCATCAGAATCCCTCTGACCTTTCTGCTCATACCTTTAAACTGGTGAGATTCAGTGAAGTGGAGAACCCTGGAGGAGAACCCCAGTGGTATTTCTTCCCAGATCAATGCCGTCATTGTATCTCTCCCCCCTGTAAAGAGGTTGCAGATGCTAAGGTCAAGGGAGCCATTATACACGACGAGGCCACAGGGGCAGTTATTTTCAATCCCAAGGTGAAAGTGAAACCTGAGGATTTCAAAGAGATACGAGAAGCCTGTCCCTATGATATCCCGCGAATCTCTGGGGCAGGGGTCATGGCGAAGTGTACGATGTGTATTGATCGGATCAAGGAAGGGATGCTTCCGGCCTGTGTGAAGACCTGCCCCACCGGAGCGATGAGTTTTGGCGATCGGAAGGAGATTCTGGAGAAGGCCAACAGGCGGTTAGAGGAAGTCAAAAAGAAGTACAAGGATGCGATGCTTGCAAACCCCGAGGATGTTCGAACCATCTATCTCCTGGCCGATGATCCGAAAAAGTACCATAAGTTTGCTGTGGCGGAAAGTACTTTTGGGATTACACGCAAGCTTGCTCTTAGAAGACTCTTTAGGCCTCTCAAAGAGTTCTCTTTGATGGGTTAAGTTTTGAAAAATAGAGATTTAAAAACGGGCTTGTTTGAAGGAGAGGTTTCCTAAACAAGCCCGTTTTTATTTAGGAGATTTCGATTGGAAAAAATAAAAGAACGAATAAAACAGATTCTGAAAAAGAGACCAAAATATAAGGAGATCCTGAACTTTTATCTCAAGATCAAGGAGGAGCAGGAGAAGTTCAGGTCACAGCTCAATCTTAGCCCCATCTTCTTGAAAAAAGAATGGAAGGATTTATTGAGACAAGAAGGTTTCTCTTTAATCGAAAAGAAGGATTTTCGCGTAGATACTGAGGTGTCAATCAAACTTTTTCAATCTCTGTGCGAAGTAGCAAAAGATGCAAATCCTCATCTCGCCCAGCAGGTGGGGATGATTCGTGAAGCCATTAGTCAAGATCGATTAAATTTGGAAGAGATTTTTAAAGGAAAAATAAAAGGGGAGAAACTGGCCGAGGAGAGAGGCCTGGATCAGAAGGTTTTTTCCTTTTTAATCTATCAGAGTATAAAACCTTCCCTCGAGGAAGGGGTAAAAGATCTCCGAAAAGAGCTGGAAGGAGAGAATTGGTCCAAAGGATACTGCCCTCTCTGTGGCTCTTCTCCCTCTCTGGCCCTATTGAAGGGAGAAGGAGGAAAGCGGTATCTTCAATGTTCATATTGTGGCTTCGAATGGAGAGTGGATCGACTTTTCTGTCCTTTCTGTGGCAACAGGGAGCAAGGATCTCTTCAATATTTTTTCGGTGAAGGAGAGGAGGCTTATCGAATTGATACCTGTGAGAAGTGTCATCATTATCTTAAAACCCTGGATACAAGAGTGATGGAAATCGTTGACCCTGAACTTGAGGACATAGCCACCCTTCATCTGGATCTAATGGCTTCGCAAAAAGGCTACAAACGTTCCGTTCCTCATCCCTGGAATCCTTAAGAAATACCTGAGGAGTCAACAATAAAATAATGGATTTAAATATTCGACAGGCTTTCTTCCTTTCTCTAATTCTTTTCTTTTTAGTCTTAATTGCTTGTGAGCATATCCCTGAGAGGGGTCCGGAACCCCTCGAAGGGTTTTTTGAAAAGGTCACGACCCTCACTACCACGACTGTTCGAAACTCCCTTCGAGAAGATCTTTCGAAACAGAGGCTCCTTGAGGAAAAACTTCCGATCTTTGAGAAAATGTCCAATCTTAATGAATTAACCTCCGAGATGAAGAAGATGGAATCCCTTAAAGATCTTGGCTATCTCATTGAAACGGATGTCCTTTTTGAACTCCAGAAACCAGAGTATTATAAAGAGAGGGTCGAGTTTAATTCTCAGGATATTCAGCAACCACTTATTTTATCAGTGGTTGCAGGAATGAAAAGAGCTCTGGAACAGCTTAAAGAAAGAAAAGATGCCCATTAAGAAGGCTTTAGTTTTAAGTGGTGGGGGAGCCAAGGGGGCTTTTACGGTAGGGGCCTTAAAATATCTGATGGTGGAACTAGGAATGCGTTTTGATCTCGTCATTGGAACGAGCACGGGCGCTCTCATTGCCCCTCTGGTGGCGATTCAAGATATCGCCAATCTGATCCATTTCTATGAGAATGTTGAGCAACAGGATATCCTCATGGATCGCCCCGATCTCCTTGCTTTCCTCTTCGCCGATGCCCTGAATGATTCAAAACCCTTAGAGAGACTCATTGAGCGTTTCTTCGGAGATGAGAAGCGTTATCAGAGACTTCTTCAATCTCGGACAGAAGTATTTGTCACCGTTGTCAATATGCAGACCGGAAAGGTGGAATATGGAAATCCCCATGAAGACCCAAAGCCGGTCTTTCTCGAGAAAATCCTTGCCTCCGCCTCTGTTCCCGTGATGATGCCTCCTGTCAAAATTGGAGCAAGCCAGTATATTGACGGAGGAGTGAAGGAGATCGCCCCTTTAAGCAAGGCCATTGAGGAAGGAGCAACCCATATCCTTTCCATCATCCTATCTCCTGAGGCCCAGTATCGAGAACCCGTTGAGAAGGAGTATAAGAGTTCGATTGAAATTCTAAAGCGGACTCTGGAGCTTCTTACCGACGAAATTGTGGATAATGATTTAAAGGTCGCTACTCTTTATACCGAGGCGATCCATTATATTGAGAAGATTAAAAAGAGAATGAAAAAGAGGCTTGGATTAACTTCGGCCGAGATGAGAAGGTTTTTTGACGGAATCAAAAATCCTTTCAGAGGGAAGAGGGTAATTCATCTTACCACGATCCGACCGGAGGAGGAACTCACAGTCTCTTCCCTTGAATTTCATCCGGATAAGATGAGAGAGATGGTCGATAAAGGATATCGGCGGGCAAAAGAGGTGATAAGTCAAAGTGTAATTCCCTGCTGAAAAGAGGAATTTCGTGTCTTGTTTTGAAAGATAGAGTAAGCTATAAATAATTCTGGATATGATCGACCTTATTCTTCTTCATCCTCCCGCCTTTTATGACTTTCGGAAAAGACCCGGAGTCTACGGTCCTATCAGTGATGTGGTTCCCTCAACTCCCGTCTTTGAGATGTATCCAATTGGATTTGCCTCTCTCTCCGAATATCTTGAAAGGCATGGTCTGAAGGTGAGAATCATTAATGTAGCCATGAAGATGCTCAAAGATGAGGGCTTTGATGTGGAAAGGTTAATCCAGAAGAATAAGGCCTTGGCTTTTGGCCTTGATCTTCACTGGATGGCCCATGTGCAGGGAGCCCTCGCCTTGGCCGAGATGATCAAAAAGTATCATCCACACACCCCTGTAATCTTGGGAGGACTTTCGGCCACCTATTATCATGAAGAGATTCTCAGGGAGTATCCTTTTATCGATTTTGTTATGAGAGGAGATTCTACCGAAAAGCCTCTTCTTGAACTCATCCAGGCCCTCAAAAATGGTGGAAATTTCCAGAGGATTCCAAATCTTACCTACCGGGACGGAGGAAATGGCATCCGGGTCAATCCCCTCAGCTATGTCCCCGAGGATCTTAATGATATTGCAATTGATTATCAACATATTATGAAGAAGGTGGTGAGGTATGTTGACCCGGTGGGCTATCAACCCTTCATTGACTGGTATACCTATCCTGTGACAGCGGTTTTTACCTGCCGGGGATGTATTTATAATTGCAAAACCTGCGGAGGATCTTCAACTACTTTTCGAAAAATGGCCAATCGCCCGAAACCGGCTTTTAGGGATCCAAAGCTTCTGGCTCAGGATGTTTTCGATGTCTCAAGCCACCTCAATGCCCCTATTATGGTGATCGGGGACATTTTTCAGCCAGGTGAGGAGTATGGATTTTCGTTTCTTGAAGAACTAAAGAAAAAACGGATCAAGAATCATATTGCCTTCGAGTTTTTCATCCCGCCCAGTCGAAAACAATTGGAAAGGATTGCAGAGTCAGTCCTCAACTTCAATATTGAGATCTCTCCGGAGTCCCATGATGAGGAGGTTCGAAGGGCTTTCGGTCGACCCTATAATAACGAATCTTTAGAAAGAATGATTGCCGATACCATTGAGCTGGGCTGCAAACGAGTCGATCTCTTCTTTATGATTGGACTTCCAAAACAGACTTTTGACTCGGTAATGGGAACCGTCGACTATTGCCGGTTTCTTCTTGAACGATTTCAACCCTATCGACGCCTCTATCCATTTATTTCTCCCCTTGCCCCCTTTTTAGATCCTGGGAGCATGGTATTCGAAAACCCGGAGAAATATGGATACCGTCTTCTTTATCGGACCGTTGAGGAGCATCGAAGGGCACTTCTCTCTCCAAGCTGGAAATATATCCTGAACTACGAGACAGAATGGATGGATCGGGATGCTATTGTAGCCAGTACCTATGAGGCTGGGAGGCGATTGAATCGGCTTAAGGCAGAGTTTGGGCTGATCGATCAAAAGACCGCAGAGGCTGTAGAAAGAAGAATCGGGATGGCCCTTCAGGTCATAAAGGAGATCGATACCATCATGGCTCTTCCCGATTCCCGGGAAAAAGAAGAGGCCCTTTCAGAGATGATCAAAAGACCTCTTCCCCTTGAGACCTACAGTATGTCCACCGTTTGTGAGAAGAAAGAACTGGAATGGCCCACCCAGCTTATCCGAATGAACCTTTTTAAAATTCTTAAGACCCTATTCAGCCGGAGGAAACGGCAGAGAGCACAATGACAAAAACCCCTCGCCAGGAGATTCTTCGAAAGATTCCAAGTGTCGAGGAGATTCTCTCCCAGAGAGAGAGCCTCGATCTCCTGAAACTCCACCCACGATCCGTTTTATTAGAGGCCATTCGAAAGGGGTTAGGAAGGATACGTGAAGAGATCCTTCGGGAGGAGGATCTTTCGAGATTTGATGATCAATTCTTTTCAATGGATCATCTTTTTCCTTTTATCCAGAAAGAACTTGACCTCTTGATAAAGCCAAAGCTTCGTCGGGTGATCAATGCGACCGGTGTCGTGATTCATACCAATTTAGGAAGGGCTCCTCTCCATCCCCGGGCCCTTCAACATATCGTGGAGATCTCCAAAACCTATTCAAACCTCGAATATGATCTCACAATTGGAGAACGGGGAGATCGCTACACCCACGTAGAAGAACTCCTCTGTCGACTTTCAGGAGCAGAATCGGCAATGGTTGTCAATAACAATGCAGGAGCTGTGCTCCTCTGTCTAAACACCCTGGCCGAAGGAAAGGAGGTCATCATTTCAAGGGGAGAACTGGTGGAGATTGGAGGGGCCTTCCGTGTTCCTGATGTGATGAGACGAAGTGGGGCGATTCTCAAAGAGGTGGGAACCACAAATCGGACCTATCTACGGGATTTTCAAAGAGCCATTGGTCCAGACACAGCCTTACTTCTGAAGGTCCACACGAGTAATTTCAGGATTATGGGTTTTACTTCAACAGTTACCCTTTCGGAACTTGTTCAGCTGGGAAGAGAGTATCGGCTTCCTGTAATGGAGGACCTCGGGAG
>JBDOIB010000040.1:0-1155 GCA_041082155.1 Thermodesulfobacteriota bacterium
TGTAGAGAGCTCATAGAGAATAATCCCAACGGAGAAGAGGTCTGAACGACCATCCACAGGCCGGCTTAAGACCTGTTCAGGGGACATATACGCAGGAGTCCCAAGAATCTCTCCTGCTTGGGTTTGAACGGCAGAGGAGGGATCTTCAATATGGGCAATCCCAAAATCAGTAATTTTAATCTGACCATTCGATTGAAGAAGGATATTGCTGGGCTTCACATCCCTATGGACGATTCCCTTTTGATGGGCATAGCCCAGCGTCTCTGCCATCTGAATACCAATATTGACAATCTCTGAAAGAGTAAGGGTTTTTTCCTGTACCTTTTTATTTAACGGCATTCCTTCTAACAGTTCCATGGCAATATAAATCGTCCCGTGATCCTGCCCCACATCATAGACCGTAACGATATTAGGATGAGAAAGCCGGCCAATCGCCTTCGCCTCTTTAAGGAATCTCTGAACGAAGGCTTCACTGGTCACCCGATCCTCTCGAAGGACCTTTAAAGCCACCTGACGGTCAATTTGAGGGTCATAGGCCCGGTAGACCACTCCCATGGAACCCTTTCCTAACTCCTCTAAGATTTCATACCGACCATATCTCACAGACTCTACTTCTCCTTTAAAAATTCTAAGATCGTGGAAAGAGGAATCATAAATCCTGTGGAAGAATCTCCGCGATACCTTCCCTTGATGATGCCAATCCAGTTTCCTTCTTGATCAAAGACAGGACTCCCGCTGCTTCCCGGTTGAATCTCCATCCGAACTTGAATGAGGGGAAGATAATTGACCTCTCTGAGAGGAGCTTCCACTGTGCCGATTAGCATTTTTTTATGATTATTGGGACATCCGACGGAGTATACCTTCTCTCCTCCCCGGAGGATCGTTCGAGATTGACGAATGGAGACAGAAGCAACTGGTTTCATTGAAATATCAATCAACGAAAGATCTCTCAGGGTATCCACCTTCACCACACGACCCTTCTCTCTCCCGCCATCAGGGAGTAGGATCACCATTTCCTGAATCCCTTTCAGATCATGAGAAGTAGAGAGGATGAGTCCTCGACGGTCAATGATAAACCCAGTAAACTGAACATTCCCATCTTTCAAAGCCCCCTGGATACAGACTACCGAATCAAGATATCCTTTTATTTTATTT
>JBDOIB010000396.1:0-1287 GCA_041082155.1 Thermodesulfobacteriota bacterium
AAGAAAGTGAAAGAGGGGAAATATGACCTTGTCCTCACAGACCTCAAAATGCCTGGATTAGACGGACTTCAATTAATCTCGGAAATCGCTAAAGATCACCCTGAGGTTCTCACGGTGTTGATGACGGGCCACGGCACAGTGGATTCAGCAGTGGAAGCGATGAAACAGGGGGCCAGTGATTATCTTCTCAAACCTCTCAATCTGGACGAAATGATTGTCCGGATTAAGAAAGTTCTTGATGAAAGACAACGGTTTATGCGACTCAAAGACTTTGCTGATCAACTTGAGAAGGCCAACCAAGAACTGCGAAGAATCGATGCTATAAAATCAGAATTTGTTTCCGTAGCATCTCACGAATTGAGAACGCCACTGGCGGCCATCAAAAATGCCATCCAGCTCATTCTCCAAGGAAAGACAGGAGAGATCAATGAAAATCAAGCTAAATTTCTCACTTTAGCTGATCGAAACATCAATCGTTTGATTAATATCATTAACGATCTCCTTAATCTCTCCCGAATCGAATCTGGAAGAATCTCATTGAAGTTTGAATCCCTTCCGATAAAACCTCTAATTGAGAATGTGGTGGCCTCCTTGCGACCCCAGGCCGAAACCAAATCGATCCAGATCGAAATCAATCTTCCTGAAAATCCACCTTCCGTCTATGCGGACAAAGAAAAGGTGGAACAGATTCTGATCAATCTTATCGGAAACGCTATTAAATTTACTCCCGATGAAGGAAAAATTCGGCTAAAGGCTGAAATCCTCTCTGAGGAGAAGGATCCTGAACATCCTAAAGAAGTAGCCATTTCGGTTGAAGACAATGGAATTGGAATCCCTTCTGACCATCTGGAGAAAATCTTTGAAAAGTTTCATCAGGTCGATGGTTCGCTTCATCGTTCAACAGGAGGAACAGGACTGGGATTGGCCATCGTTAAAGGTCTTGTGGAGGCGCACCGGGGGAGAATCTGGGTGAAAAGTGAGGTTGGAAAAGGAAGTACTTTTACCTTCACCCTACCCTTCTCCAAAGGAGAACGGAGAGATCTTTCTTTCCGGATGATTCTTGACCAGCAATTCCGCCGAGCGCTCGAAAATCAAACACCCCTCACACTTTTCCTTATCAAAATCCTTGGAGAAACCGAGGAACAAATCCTGACAGCCTTGGAGGGAAAAATCAAACACTCTCTTTGTCGAAAAGGGGATATCCTTTTCAGAAGAGAGAATGAGAAAATATTGGCCGCTCTCTGTGAAGCCGATTCTCAAGGAGCTCGGATTATCCGCCAGCGGATT
>JBDOIB010000400.1:0-4796 GCA_041082155.1 Thermodesulfobacteriota bacterium
TCGCAGAGAAGATCTGTAAGATTATGGATCTGGCAATGAAAACTGGTGCCCCTGTAATCGGTCTTAACGATTCTGGGGGAGCAAGGATCCAGGAAGGCGTGGAGAGCCTTGCCGGTTATGCTTACATCTTTCTAAGAAATGTTCTTGCCTCCGGAGTCATCCCCCAAATTTCAGCCATTATGGGTCCCCGTGCAGGAGGAGCGGTTTATTCTCCGGCCATGACTGATTTTATCATTATGACGAAAAAGACGAGCTATATGCATATTACTGGGCCTGATGTGATTCGAGCTGCCCTGAAGAAAACAGAAACTGCAGATGGAAGACCCATCACCTCTGAGCTTCTCGGGGGTTCGAAAGTTCATATGGAAAAGAGCGGAGTTGCCCATTTTGCGGGAGAGAATGATGAAGATACAATTCGAATTATTAAAGAACTCCTTTCCTTTTTACCTCAGAATAATAAGGAAAAACCTCCTGTGATTCCCTGTACGGATGATCCCCGTCGAATGGATGAATCCCTGAAGACCGTGATCCCTGAAGATTCTAAAAAAGCCTATGATATGAAGAAGATCATCTTGTCAGTCGTTGATCATGGGTATTTTCTTGAAGTTCAAAAGGATTGGGCAAAAAATATTGTGGTAGGATTTGCAAGGTTCAATGGAATGCCCGCAGGAATTGTAGCCAATCAACCGAATTGGCTTGCAGGGGCGTTAGACCCAGATTCTTCGGTAAAGGCAGCTCGCTTTGTTCGATTCTGTGATTGTTTCAACATTCCAATTGTTACTTTTGTAGATGTCCCGGGGTTCTTACCCGGAATTGATATGGAAGAACGCGGGATTATTCGTCACGGGGCAAAACTTCTCTATGCCTTCTGCGAGGCGACTGTTCCTAAGGTGACCATTATCACTCGCAAGGGTTATGGGGGAGCTTATGACGTGATGTCCAGTAAACACATCCGTGGGGACATCAACTATTGTTATCCAAATGCAGAGATTGCGGTCATGGGAGCAGAGGGAGCGGTTAACATCATCTTTCGGAATGAGATTAAGGAGGCTGAAAATCCCGAAGAAACGAGGCAGCGACTCGTTGAAGAATATCAAATGAAATTTGCAAGCCCTTACAAAGCTGCCGAACTGGGTTATGTGGACGAAATTATCGAACCGGAAGAAACTCGGCCCAAAATCATTCAGGCATTGGAAATCCTGAAAACGAAAGTCGATACGAACCCCTGGCGAAAACACGGAAACATACCTTTATGAAAAGGGTTCAAGGATTCAAGTGTTCAAGTGGATCAAACGATTAACTAAAAGGAAATAATTAAAATATCACTCGAACTCTTGATCCCGTGAATCCTAGAATCCTCTAAAGAGGTGAGCTATGTCTAAAAATATCCGAGAAGAGCTTGAGCGTTGGGAAAAGACCACACTTCAGAAGGTGATTACCAAAGCTCCGGAACGACAACCTTCGTTCCAGACCACATCACACATTGAGCTGAAACGCCTTTATACTCCTCTGGATGTCTCAGATCTTGATTATTGCAGTGACCTTGGATTTCCTGGAGAGTATCCTTTTACTCGAGGAGTTCAGCCTACCATGTATCGAGGCCGTCTATGGACGATGAGGCAGTATGCCGGGTTTGCAACAGCCGAAGAAACCAATAAGCGTTATAAATTTCTTCTCGAACAGGGACAAACAGGCCTTAGCGTTGCCTTCGATCTTCCAACTCAAATCGGGTACGACTCCGATCACCCTTTAGCTGAAGGGGAAGTTGGAAAAGTAGGGGTAGCCATCGATACCTTGAAGGATATGGAGATCCTCTTTGACGGGATTCCACTGGATAAAGTCTCTACTTCCATGACCATCAACTCTACAGCCGCTATTCTTCTGGCTATGTATATAGCGGTAGCAGAAAAACAGGGAGTGAAATCAGAAGCCCTTCAAGGAACGATTCAGAATGATATCCTGAAGGAGTATGCCGCCAGAGGAACTTATATCTTTCCACCCCTTGAGTCGATGCGAATCGTTACAGACATCTTCGCCTTTTGTAAGGACCATGTCCCACGATGGAATACCATTAGTATCAGCGGATATCATATGAGGGAGGCGGGATGTACCGCGGTTCAGGAGGTGGCTTTTACCCTCGCTGATGGGATTGCCTATGTGGAGGCGGCCATTCGAGCGGGTCTTGATGTGGATTCCTTTGCATCCAGACTTGCCTTCTTCTTCTGCTGTCATAATAACTTCATTGAGGAGATTGCAAAGTTCAGGGCTGCCCGAAGGCTCTGGGCCAGAATTATGAAGGAGCGATTTAAGGCTAAAAGAGACGAATCCTGTATGTTGCGATTTCATACCCAAACGGCCGGATGTACCCTTACCGCCCAGCAGCCGGACAACAATGTCGTCCGAGTGGCATTTCAGGCACTGGCTGCGGTCTTAGGCGGAACTCAATCCCTCCATACCAACTCGAGAGACGAGGCCTATGCCCTACCCACTGAAGACTCGGTGAGGATTGCCCTTCGGACCCAACAGATTATCGCCTATGAAAGTGGCGTCGCTGAAATGATTGATCCTCTTGGTGGATCTTATGCGGTAGAGGCATTGACTAACGAGATTGAAAAGAAAGCCATGGAGTATATCGAAAAAATTGATGCGATGGGAGGAGCCATTAAGGCCATTGAATCGGGGTATATTCAAGGCGAGATCGCTGAAAGTGCGTATCAATATCAGAAAGAGATCGAAACCAAAAAAAGGATCATTGTGGGCCTCAATCAATTTCAGATTGAAGAAGAACCGCTCAGGGATATTCTAAAAATCGATCCGGAGATCGAAAGGTATCAGAAAGAGAAACTCGCCAGAGTAAAGAAAGAGCGGGATAATAGTAAAGTAAAACAGTGCTTGTCTGCTCTTAAGAAGGCGGCTCAGGGAACAGAGAACGTCGTTCCTCCCATTTTAGAAGCCGTAAAAGCATATGCCACACTGGGAGAAATTTCAGACACCTTGAGAGAAGTTTTTGGAGAATATCGAGAACGGTAAAAATGGTTTAGAGTTCGGAGCTCGGAGTTCGAAGTTTAATAAAAAATATATACCCAGAGCTAATAATTCCGAATCTCTTTGGAGGTAGAGATGAGCCGAAAAATTCGAGTTCTCATTGCTAAACCGGGGTTGGATGGACATGATCGGGGGGCCAAGGTGATTGCTCGAGCCCTTCGAGATGCAGGGATGGAAGTCATCTACACTGGAATTCGCCAAACCCCTGAACAGATCGCCAATGCAGCGATTCAAGAAGGAGTCGATATTGTGGGGCTTTCAAGCCTTTCGGGAGCCCATATGAGCCTCTTCCCCAAGGTCGTCCAGCTGTTAAAAGAAAAAGGAGCTGAGGATATTATCGTATTTGGAGGGGGAATCATTCCTGTGGATGATATTCCTCTTCTTAAGAAAGCAGGCATCAGGGAGATTTTCCTTCCCGGCACCTCCACCGAAGAGATTATTAAATATATTCAAGAAACCGTGAAATTGGAATGAGGGAATATTGGAACGTTGAATACTCAGTAAATTATATTATTATTCCATTATTCCAACAATCCATTATTCCAAAATGGTAAAAATGAGGAGGTCATTATGCTTAAAAAGATCAATCATATAGCCATAGCGGTTAATAACATAGAAGAGGCGGCTAAATTTTATCAGGAAGTCATGGGACTTACCCTTTCAGGAGTAGAAGTGGTTTCTGCTCAGAAAACCCGGGTGGGATTTTTTAAGATCGGAGAGTCAAATATTGAACTGGTTCAACCTGCAGAACCAGATTCTCCTCTTACCAAATTCCTTGAAACCAAAGGACAGGGAATTCATCATATCTGTTTTGAAGTGGATGATGTGGAGGCAGAGGTAAAATCCTTTATCGAAAAAGGGGCCACCATGATCGATCAGAAACCCCGGCCCGGAGCCCACGGAGCCAAAGTCGCTTTCGTGCATCCAAAATCCTCAAACGGAGTCCTCATCGAACTCTGTGAACTCCATAAAGAACATTAACAGAATGATTTTCATATTCATCTTTTAAAATTATTCTAATCCCTACTGGGAAAACACTTTTTAGTAGTTAATTGGTATTAAACTGAAACTAATTCGTTTTAATTTATTGGGGGAATTCTTCTTGATGTTCTCCTGGGAAGAATCTTAAAAAGGAATTTTCTTTCGTGCTTTAATGTCCAAGGTGGGAATATTAATCATTTTATACAGATTGCTATTTTCTTGCCAATGTTTATCCCCTCCTAAGACCGGGAAGATAAATAATCTCTATAAGGAGTACTTTGATGAATTCTAGAGAAAGAGTACTCACTACTATAGCCCATCAAGAACCTGATCGAGTTCCGATCTTTTTCAATGCAATTGAGGCTAAGTTCGTCCGTTCAATTGGACAAGGAGACATGGTGAAGACTTGGAAACAACTCGGTGTAGACGTGTTCGTGATTTCTCGGCAGTCGTGGTGTGAAGGGAAACCCACAGGACTTGGATATTCACCCGATCCACCCCCACCAGAGGAATCCCTTGGAGGGGCCATTTACGCTGGATGGAATGGGATCGATGAGTTTGGTAGAAGATGGGAACATGGAAGGTATGTGGGGGGTACCATTACCAATCGTGAGGAATTACTGAGACACTCCCCTAAGCTGAAACTAAATGAACGCTATAATCTTGCCTTAATGGAAGATTGGAAAAAAAACTATTCTGATCACCCTATTGCCCTTTTTTCACATAGTGGCCCTCTGGGATTAACCATCGAAGCCTTTGGTCTCATTGAG
>JBDOIB010000404.1:0-3023 GCA_041082155.1 Thermodesulfobacteriota bacterium
CCTGTGTTTAAGGCGACCGTGGGTACACGGGGTGGGGTGGGTGGGCTCTCCCATTATCAAAAGATTCTTGATGAGGTTGTGGATCGGTATGTTTCTGTGGGGGAGAGGTTTGATCTGATCGTGAGCCGTGGGGGGTTGACCCGTCCTCTTGAGAGCGGAGCTTATTTGATCAATGAGGCCATGTGCAGGGATTTGAGGGAGGCTCGTTATGGATGGCACCCGAGCAATTGGGGTCCCCTTCTCGCCTATGAGATGGCTCAACGGATGGGGATTTGTGCCGTTGTCTTTGATACTCCTGTGGTGGATGAGATGGAGCCTGTTGCGAGAATCTCTGGACTAAAGGAAATTGAGAGGGGGGCAGCCTTTCATGTGCTCAGTCAGAAGGCGGCGGGAAGAAAGGCAGCAAGGCAGCTTGATACTTCTTATGAAAGCCTGAATCTTGTGATTGCCCATCTGGGTGGGGGGATCTCTATCTGTGCTCATCGGCGGGGAAGAATGATTGATGGGACCCATGGTCTGAGCGAAGGGCCATTTACTCCCCAGCGCAGCGGTGCCCTTCCTCTTGAAGGGGTGATTGAGCTCTGTTTTTCAGGGCGGTTCAGAGGGAAGAAGGAGGTGATGGCCTACCTCACGAGAAATGGGGGATTGGTCTCATACCTTGGGACCTATGAGATTCCGGAGGTGGAGGCCCGGATCAGATCGGGAGATAAGGAGGCTGAGCTTATTCTTCGGGCCATGTGTTATCAGGTGGCCAAAGAGATCGGGGCAATGGCAGTGGTATTGCGGGCAAAGCCAGATGCGATTGTCCTTACGGGAAACCTCTGTCATTCGGAGTTCATTGTTAATGAAGTAAAGTCATATGTTGAATCTCTCGCTCCGGTCCTTGTGTTTCCAGGGGAAGATGAGCTTGAGGCCCTGGCCCTTGGAGGACTGGAGGTGCTGAGATCAGGAGCTTTTTCTTCGCTTAAGCAGTATTGAGCGGAATAGGCTTTTAGTCGAGCCGGTGATACAAATATGAATGAGGAGAATAGATTCTGATAATAGAGCCCAAGAAAGGGAAATCCTTGAGTCTTGAGGAGGTTGGATGCTTTTTAAGGACTGTCTCTGTTTTGCGATAGGAAAGGCTTCCCGTCAAATGGCCAGGGTGGTGAGGGAGAAGATTTCTCGCTTTGGCCTCACTCACACCCAGTTTTTCCTTTTAATTGCCCTCTATGAGGAGAACGGGATTCTTATTACGGCCCTGGCAAGGAAGGTGGCCCTTGATAAATCGACCCTGACCAGTCTTCTCGACCGACTGGAGAAGGACAATCTGATCAGACGAGTTTCTCACCCTACGGACCGGAGGGTGATCCAGATCTACCTGACCCCCAAGGCCGAGGCTTTAAGGGAGGATTTGATTCGAACCTATCACGAGGTGAACCGATGTTTTCTTTCGAGGCTCACCCCTGAGGAGCTAAGACTCTTTGAGGAGGTCCTTGGAAAGCTTGAGAGGGTCGAAGGTGGAGAGAAAGATGAAACCGCGGAGGCGGAGTTTTGAACTTATCCACAGGGTTTACCGTGATTTTGATGAGTTCAAGGAAATAATTAAAGACTCCATCCTTCCTCCAAACATTCTGCTTCTTGGATTGGATGGCTCTGTCCTTTTATCCATTCCTCAGTGAAGCGGGTTTTCCTCTTTTTCTTTAAATCAGAATTTCAAGAATTATAAGCATTATGCCCAATGGGGGAACCACTTTATGGAAGGAAGGGTGGTTTTTATCACCCTTCAGATCGATTGGGAGGTAGGCCCGAGGCTGAAGTTAGGATTCTCCTATCCTCATTATCGGGAGATCCTCGAGCATATCTGGGAGAGGAGAACTATTGGACTGATAGATAAACCGTTAAGGAACGGTTTTATTGATCCTCAATCGAGGTGCCTTCTCGTGGAGGATCTTCCTCCCTGGGGTGTCGAGGTGGTGTAGGATTTCATGGGAATAACGAATTTAAAAAATTTATGGGAGGGTTAGAATATGGCAAAGATGCCCAGAGAGGTGATGGATCTGTTTAATGATACGGGGAGTGCGAAGGTCCTGGCAACGGCAGGTTCTCTTCTTGAGATCAACGTGGTGCCCAAGGGGAGTCTCAGGGCTATGGATGAGGAGACCCTTGCCTTTGCCGATATCTTCGGCGAGAAGACGAATCGGAATCTTGATCAAAACCCGAAAGTCTCAGCCCTTGCCTTCAGGATGAAGCCTGTGGAGGGTTATCAGGTGAAGGGGCGGTTTGAGGGTTTTCAGACCTCAGGGGAGCTTTTTGATTTTTTTGCAAAAGAGGTAAGGGAAAGGCTGAGGATGGAGATAAAAGGGGTTGGAGTAATCAAAGTTGAGGAGGTCTATGCGGTTGCTCCCCCTTCTTCAGGGAAAAAGATTGCCTGATAGGGAAAGGGAATAAAGTGAAAGGAATAGAGTTTGAAAACCGGAAATTTAAGATCGAGTTTCTTGATCCTTCACTGGGGTTTGAGAGAAAGGAACTTTTCATAGAGATCCGAAGGGACTGTCTCACGGGCCATATCTCCCGGGTCCTTCCCTTCAGGAGACGAAGGATTTCAGGACATACCATCTCTCAGGAGGTGATTGAGGAATCCAGAAAGAACTGCCCTTTTTGTCCCACCTCAATCCCTCGCCTGACCCTCAAATTTACCCCTGAGACTCATCCAGAGGGAAGATTGAAGAGGGGGAGTTGCACTTTATTTCCCAATCAGTTTCCCTACGCCTCTCAGAACTGGGTGACGGTCCTTTCAGAGGAGCATTTCATTCCGATCGAGGGATTTATAGCAGACATTATCAGGGATGGGTTTATTCTCTCTCAGGAGGCTATTCTCAGAGTAGAGGGGAAGAAAGGGAATGTCCATTATTCCTCAATCAACTGGAACTATCTTCCAGCTGCCGGCGGAGGGATCATTCATCCTCATCTTCAGGTCGTAGCAGAGGAGTTTCCGACCTTCTTTCACAGGGCTGTTCTGGAGGGATTGAAAAGATACGGGG
>JBDOIB010000408.1:0-1441 GCA_041082155.1 Thermodesulfobacteriota bacterium
AAAGACCTGCGGTCGTTCATACCACTTTTTGTCCAGGATGTGGAGATGGAATTATCGCTCAAGCCATTTTAAGAGCCATTGATGGATTGGGGATGAATCTGGATGACTTTATATTCGTCTCCGGGATTGGATGTGCCGCCTGGATTCCCAGTCCTCTTTTTAATGCCGATGTATTGCACACCACACATGGAAGGCCCATTGCTTTTGCTTTTGGGATTAAAATGGGTCTTCCAGAAAAGAAGGTCATGGTCATCAGTGGAGATGGAGATCTTGTAGCGATCGGGGGGAACCATTTGATTCATAATGCTCGAAGAAATGTAGAGATGGTCGTCATCTGCGTCAATAATGGAATTTATGGAATGACGGGAGGTCAAGCTGCCCCTACCACTCCCATGGGAATTCAGACGACCACGACTCCCTATGGAACGGTTGAAAATACATTTAATATCTCCCAGCTGGTGAAGGCCGCTGGGGCCTCTTTTGTGGCCTGTTGGACCACTGCCCATCCAAGACAATTAACAAACTCCATCCAGAAAGCGATCCAGAAAAAAGGGTTTGCCTTCATCGAGGTGTTTTCTCAGTGCCCTATTCAGTTTGGAAGAAAGACGGGGATAGGGAGCGCAATCCAGATGCTGGAGGATTATAAAAAGAGGTCTATTTCCGTCAAAGAGGCCGGAAAGCTTTCGGAGGAGGAACTGAGGGATAAAATTGTGGTGGGAGAGCTCGTGGATCTTGAGAAGCCTGAGATGGTGGAGGAGATAAAAAAGATGAAGGAAAGAGCTTCGGGAGAAAAGAAATGAGCAGAGTGGAGATTTTAATTGGAGGAGTGGGAGGTCAAGGAGTGGTTCTTTCAGCGGTTCTTTTAGGAACCGCTGCTACCCTTTTTGAGAATAAGAAGGCCGTCCAAACCCAATCTTATAGTTCCGAATTAAGAGGGGGATCAACACGAGCAGAGGTCATTATCTCCGATGAAGCCATCTTAGACCCCCAGGTCAGAAGACCAGACATATTGATTGTTTTTTCTGAAGATGCTCTTTCCAAATATATTCATCGAATCAAACCCAAAGGGTTATTGGTCATCGATTCTGATCTTGTGAAAGGAACAACACCGGGAGATTATGAGATTCTCTCCATCCCTGCAACCAGTATTGCTGATAAAGAAATAGGAAATCTCGTGGTTGCAAACCTTATTGTTTTGGGGGCTTTAATAAAAAGAACAGGGATTCTTTCCGTTCAAGCCATGGAAAAAGCCATCGAGTTAAATGTGCCTAAAAAAGCGCTCGAAATGAATTTAAATGCTTTTCAAAGAGGATTGGAGTTGGCTTAAAGAGTTAGGGGCAGTTGAGATTAAAAATTTTTAAATAAAAGAATTTAAGTCAAAGGATCTTTTCTTAAAAGGGAGAAAGAATGGGAATCAAAACATTTGACCAATATATTGCCA
>JBDOIB010000412.1:0-16014 GCA_041082155.1 Thermodesulfobacteriota bacterium
GTAAGATCACCGGAAGAATCTTTAATCCCCACAATATTTTCGACCCGGGAAGCACGAACCACAAAGTCAGCAGAGAGATTGACTCCTGTTCGGGGAGGATTATTATAGAGAAGAACGGGAAGGCGGGTCGATTTTGCAATCGAGGTATAATACTCCATCAATTCCTCATCGTTCGGTCGAATGAAATAAGGGGTGATGACCGATACCGCACTGGCTCCGGCCGATTCAGCCATTTGAGTCAGGGCGATAGCCTCTCGAGTCGTTACTGCCCCTGTTCCAACATACACTGGAACCCGACCATTGGTCTCATCGATAACGATCTCCACGACCTTTTTCTTTTCCTCAAACGTAAGCGCATAAAATTCTCCCTGACTACCCACAGGGAAAAGGCCGTGGACCCCTCCTTCAATAAGGTATTGGGTGAGTTTTCTGAGAGCTCTCTCGTTAATCTTTCCCTCTTTCGTGATCGGAGTCACCATTGCTGGGATAATGCCTTTGGGTTGAAAGTTCATCATGACCTCCAAATGAATCCTAATCTTTAAGAATGGGAAGGGTCAATAGTCCATCTGGAATGAGAATGACTTTTGCCCTTGGATTCTTTTCTAATGCTTGATTTAATGCTTCTTGGAGTGTTGGAGCAGATTCGAGATGCAATTCTTTTAACGTTTCTTCTGGAAGAAGGCAATCCGTCATCACTATTCTTGCATGCTTGAGGATTCGAGCCAAGATAAAGGCTTTCTGTTCTCCCGGGGCAAAACCCTCCTCTCGTGAGATGCGGATAATCTCCTCTGCATCCTGTGCCTTCTTCATAATCTCGCAATATCCTGGATGACCACAACCATCCTCACAGGGGGCCGGAATGAGAATGACCCCTCCCTCCGTGACCACAGGGTTTGGCCCAAAAACGACGACATTGGCTGCCCGGGTCGCTTGATAGAGATCCCGACTCTTAGGATCACTGACTCCGCTGACCACAATCTGCCCTGGTTCTTTAATCTCAACCTCATAAAGTTTTCGAGCAGTTTTTACTCCCTCCTGGAAGGCCTCGATCGGATCTCCAGCGACCACTTTTACCACCTCTTTTTTCCCTGTTTGAACGACATTGACAATGAAGTGAAGCCCTAAAGCAGAGGTAGCCTCGGTGAGAAATCTTCTGAACCGATTTCCCTCCACTACTCCCAATCGAGTCTCCTCCATCATGGAGTAGTTATGGGTGGCGGCAATCGTTTCCTCCCCCGCCACTCCAACGGCAATGCTTTTTACCCCTCCACTGTATCCAGCGAAAAGGTGAGTCTCAATGACTCCTGTGGCGATTCGAATATCAGCCTCCACAACCCTTCGATTGAAAATCAGGGGTATTCCTCCTTCTGTCATTCCCAAATGAACCAATTCATTTTGATTATAGGCATCATGGTTGATAAAAGGGATTTCATTGACGACATCCCCGAATTTTTCTTTTAACTCCTGGAAAGTATTGGGTCGATGAGTTCCTGTGGCTACGATAGCGGTGATATCTTTCTTTTTGATTCCGCCTGCCTCAAGCTCCTTGATTAAAAGAGGAAGGATCACCTCCTCCGGAAGTTTTCTCGTAATGTCAGTCACAATCAAGGCCACTTTTTGTCCAGATTTGACTCGATCTCTCAATCTGGGCGATCCGATGGGATGGTGCAATGCTTCTTCGATGCTTTTTCTAACATTTGGAACAGGTGGTATTTTACGGGATTCTACATATTGAACAGGGATATGATCGGGAAGGGATAGCAAAAGGGTTTTCTTTCCACAGGGAATCGGAAAGGTTTTCATTCGATCCTCTTTTTAATCCTCTGAACCTAAAAGAATCATTCTTTTTTAAGTAAGTGCCTCCTTCTGAAGCTGAAAAAAATCATAAATGCAAGCAGAACCATCAATCCGATTCCAATCGGTCGAAGGAACATGGACAAAGGATCATTCATATAGGTTAATAAGGCCCTTCTTAACGAAGTATCAGCGATATTCCCTATAAGGATTCCCAATACCATCGGAGCTACAGGAATGGCTTTCGCCTTCATCACATATCCTACCAATCCGAATCCAAAGGCACAAACAATGTCAAAATGAGTGAAACCAGAACCCCACGCTCCAAGAATACTCATGGCCGTGGCTATTGGAAGAATGATTTCCCGCCGAATTGAAAGGAGGCGAATGATGTAACTTGAAAGCATCAAACCTGCAATAATAATCATAATGGCTGAGAGCCAGAAGAGAAGAACCGTAAAGCTCACAAAACCAGGTCTTTCGACCATGAGCATGGGTCCTGGCCTCACCCCATAGATAAATAGTGCAGCAAGGAGAATAGCTGTGGGCCCACTTCCTGGAATTCCTAAGACGAGAGTAGGAATTAAAGCTCCTCCTGAAGTCGCATTGTTAGCCACTTCGGCAGCGATGATTCCTTCGAAGCTTCCTTTTCCAAACTCCTCTTTTTTCTTTGAGGCTCTATAGGCAAAATCATAGGAGACCCAGCACGAGGCTGACTCTCCAATTCCAGGGATACAGCCAATTCCGATTCCAATAAACGCTGAGCGAATGATATTTTTAATATTTTTTTTAAGAATTCCAAAAGGAATAATGGCCCTTCCCGGTTTCCCCAATAATTGATAAGGAACCTTTTCTTTCAACACCATTAAAACCTCAGAAATTCCAAAGAGGCCTATCAAGGCTGGTACAAAATTGAACCCCCGGATAAGGACTTCACTATAGGCAAAACGGGGATATGCCCAAATCTCCTCCATTCCTACCATGGCAATCAGTAGACCTAAAATCCCAGAAATCCAGCCCCTGACGACCTCTTTCCCTGCTAAAGATCCGCATACTAATATTCCAGCCATACAGGCCAGGAAGACCTCCCAATCCCCGAATCTAAGGGCAATTAGGAAGATAAAAGGAAGGGAGAGAATCGTAAATAGTTCTCCCAGGAGTTCTCCAATCCCTGAGGCAATGGTGACTGTTCCAATGGCCTCTCTCGCCTTTCCCATTTTCGCCAAAGGAAATCCATCCAGGCAGGTTGCCGCTGCGGCAGGAGTGCCGGGTATGTTCATCATTGTAGCGGTGATTCCTCCTGAAAAGATAGCTCCCGTATAGATAGCAATGAGTAGGGCTAATCCCCATTCCATCGGCATTTTAAAAACAAAACCCAGCATGAGAGCCATACCCATGACTGCGGTGAGCCCTGGGGTGACTCCGACAAATATTCCTAACATCGTTCCCAATAGTTCTATTGCTATGATGGAGGGAGAAAATACCTTAAGAGCCATATTTGGAATCATTCCCCATTCTTTCAGTATAAGATCCCAACTCATATTCTACACCCTATGGAAGAGGCATATCGAATATCCGCGGTGTGAGGTAGCCTACCAAGAGTGATGATCCAAGCGAGAGAAGAATGATTTTCCATATTTTCCCAATATTCAAATAGAGAAAAATTCCCAAGAAATAGATGAAATTGACCATTATAAAAGGGAGAGTTCCTATCAGGGCCACATAAATACAGGTCCATCCAGCTATGATCAGTAATCGACGGAACTCAACACTTCCTTTCAACCTTTGGAATAGGGATTTTATCCCTGAGGGGCCTTTCTGGGCAAAGGAAGAGATAAGCATGGAAAGGGACAATAAAAACAGTATGATAGAGAGAATCAAGGGGAGAAACCCGGGTCCCATGAAGAATCCCCACCTTCCCTTTTCAGGCATCCTCAGGGACTCAATCACAACAAAGATTGAAAGGGCTAAAAGGAATATTCCTATGATAAAATCTCCAGCCGCCGACTCCTGTTCTTTTTTAGAATCATTGGACGGTTGCTTATCCTTCATCCTATTTCCCCTTAAATTCTTTAAACATCCTTTCAACTTTTTCTGGCCATGGTTTGATTTTTATTGCCTTTTCATAAGGTGGCCATTTCCACTCATCTATTTTGGGAATACCGAGGGTTGAAGGATCCACAGGAGCAATTCCACCCTCAAAAAGGGGCCAACTTCTTGCACTCTCTATTTTAGCCATCATTTTATCACTTTCAATCCCGATCAAGGGTTCTATAAACATTGCCCTCTCTTTGACCGTGGTCTTTTTAAATTCCTCTTGTTCCAAGGCATAAAGAAAAGCTTCCGTAATCTTTATGATGATGTCATCGGGAGTGTCTCGATGGATATAAAGACCGAAAAAGGGATTGATGGGGATGTGGGCTGCGAGTTTCGGGAATATCTCTGTCACTGGCCTGAAATTTACTCCTTCAAATATAATAGGTTTATCATAAAGATTGGCTAAGGGTCTGATCAGTTTAGCCGCCGCATAATCCGTCACATCTCCCATACTCACCGAAGCAAATTGAATGTCACCGGCTAAAAGGAATTTTCCAGCTTCCCTTCCACCTTTGTATGGAATCACAATCACCTGCCCCTTCAGATTTGCCTCCTTCAGGACTAAATCACCGAAGATTTCGCCGTTACTGCCTGCCCCGGGATGTCCATACTTTAACTTTCCAGGCTTTGATTTGATCTCTGCAAGAAGGTCTTCGATCGTTTTCCATGGGGCATCGTTTTTAACATAGATAGTTGTGGGAGTAGTATTGCTGAGAAAGGCATAAAAATTAGTCCAGCTTATGGGTGCGTGTTTCAACACTGGCCATGTGCCATGAACCGCAGCTCCTCCAAACCAACTATATCCATCCGGGGGTGATTTCACCACATGCGTTGCACCGATCGAACCCAGGGCTCCCAGCATATTGGTTACAGTAATTTTTACCCCAAGCTTTTTTTCCATCTGTAGAGCGAGGGACCTACTGGCTATATCGGAGGTCCCCCCGGCAGCCCAACCGCAGTATACCGTAATGGCCTTTTCGGGCCAGGGGGCTGAAATGGATGATCTTGGACTGATAAAATAAATTAAAGATATCCCTATCCCTAATGCGATGAGCCTTTTCATAACACCACCTCCTCAATGGAATTCATTGTGATTATACAAATATTGGTCATTTAGATCAATAATGACCTATCAACTGAAGGAGTTCTCTTTTTGAGGGAAGGGAGGGCTGGGCCCCTAATTTTGTTGTGGCAAGGGCGCCAGCAGCACTGGCAATTCTAAGACTCTCATAGATTGGATGTCCTTCTGCAAGCCCAAAGGCGAGTCCTCCGACAAAGGCATCCCCCGCAGCAGTCGTATCCAATACTTTAACCCTGAACGCCTCCATCCTGATTTCTTCCTCATCATTTTTAAAAAAGAGACCTTTGGGGCCCAAGGTGATGATCACATTTTTTGCACCCGTTGATAATAATTTTTTAGCCATCTTTGAAAGATCAGAGGCCTTATGAAATCTTATCCCTGAAAGAATCTGTGCTTCCAATTCGTTAGGGACAAGATAATCCACTAAAGAGAGGAATTTAGAAGGGAGCGGAAGGGGGGGAGATGGATTGAGAATAGTCAAGGCCCCATATTTTTTAGCTGTTCTTAAACCCCAGATCACTGTTGGAATCGGGATTTCCAGTTGGGAGACAAAAACTTTCATTTTTCTCCATAAATGGCAAACCCTCTTTAGATCGTTCACCAAGAGATGATGATTTGCTCCTCCAAAGACGGCAATGCGATTTTCTCCCTTCGAGTCCAGTTCGATAAAGGCTATTCCAGTGGATGTTTTTTTATCCATCAGAAGGTATTTTTTGGGGATTCCCTGTTGATTTAGGTAATACCGGTAAGATTTTCCGTAAAAATCATTCCCCAATTTCGTTACAAAAATCACCTCGGCTCCCAATCTTTTTGCGGCCACTGCCTGATTTGCTCCCTTACCTCCAAAGGCTGTGCTGAAACGGTGGGCTTGGATTGTCTCCCCGGGATGGTGAAAGCGGGGAAGGGTGAGGATGAAATCGATATTCGAACTCCCAAGGACAAGAATGGAATTAGCCCTCATATTAAAATTTTCTTCTCAAGCTCGAGATAAAAAGCTCCAGGAACCTCGTTGGATCTACTTCAAGGCAAACATTGATTTTTGGGCCAGTGGTTCTCTCTATAATTCTCCCGAAATATTCTCCCTCCTGAATCCCCACTTCGAGAGAGAGGCTTTCCGTCTTTACAAGGGTAGGATCGATGGCTACTCCAACCGCAAGAGGGTCATGAAGGAAGATCGTCTCCCGATTTCTAAACCTTCGGGTAAGTGAGTCGTAGCCTGTAGCCTGAATAATAAAATGAGAAAAGGGATTTTGAATAGGTTTAATCTTTTCTTCCATAAACTCTGGGGTGAGAAAGACCTGATGGGTGACATCGAGGGGAACCAGAGTAATGGGAATCCCGCTTTCAAAAACAATCTGGGCAGCCATGGGATCCGAATAGAGATTAAATTCAGCGTAAGGAGTCACATTTCCTCTCGTTCGAATGGCTCCTCCCATGATGATGATCTCTTTAAAGTTTTTCATCCCTTCGAAATCTTTTTGAATTCCCAGTGCCAGATTGGTCAATGGTCCTGTGGCAATCAAGGTCAATTCCTTGGGGAATTGACGGGCTATCGCTGGGAGAAGTTTTTCGGCGGGGAGGGAAGAAATTTCCCAAAATTTCTTCGTTTCTTGAATGAAAAGGGTAGCCCCTCCCAATCCATCCGCTCCATGAACGGAATGGGCATAAAGGATTTTCCCTTTTAAAGGTTTATCTGCTCCCTTCGCGATCAGAGGAGGAGAAGCTGGGCGTATGAGGGAGAGGACTCTTTGGATATTTTCAAAAACCTGATTGAGCGAAACATTTCCATTAACCGCAGTGATCCCTTTTATCTCCAGCTCCCCCGAACCATAGGCCAGAATTAAAGCCATTGCATCATCGACTCCCACATCACAATCCATCCACACTCTTTTCATTTTGAGGTCACCTCTATTATGATTAACGGTAGAATAACAAGAGTAAAATATAACAGAGGATTCCTCCCGTAAGAGGGGTTGAAATCCATCCCACCACAATTTCCACAAGACTCCTCACGCTGACGGCCCGGATTCCTTTTACCAGTCCCACTCCAGCCACGGCTCCAACGACGGATTGAGAAGAAGAAACAGGAACTCCAATCTGGGTAAAGATCCAAACGACAAGGGCAGACCCCAGTCCTGCAATAAATGCAGAATAGGGGTCCATAGCGACAATCTTTCTTCCCACGGTTTCCATCACCTTTCCACTATAGGTGAGCACTCCCAAAGCGATACTCAAACTCCCTATTAAGGAGCCATAAAAAGGGGAAAGGGTTCCTACACTGACAAAGACTCCTGTAACATTGGCCACATTATTTGAGCCAAGGGCGTAAGCCCCGAAACAGCCGGAGACCACCAATCCCCCCTTGATCAAAGCATCTCGAAGGAGAGGGCGCTTTAGATACTGGTTGACCACCCTTCCTAATAAATGGTAGAGAAAAAAACTGAAGATCAATGCTCCAATCGGAGTTAAGATCCAGCAGGCCACAATTTTATAAAGTTTGCTGAAATCTGCTTTCCCTAAATAAAGTCCTCCACCCAAGAGGGCTCCAATGATGGCTTGTGAGGTTGAGGTAGGGAGGCCAAAATAGGTGAAAAGGGTCACCATGATCCCGGACGATAAGGTTGTAAAGAAGGCCATTTGGAGGTCAAGCTTGGAGATTTCGCCCACCGTGGCAAAACACTTCTCTCCCTCTAATAGGGCTCCGATCACTACAAAAATAGCGATTAGGAAGGTGGCCTGACGGTAGGTGATAATTTTCGCGCCTACGCCTGTCCCGAAGAAGTTTGCCGCATCATTGCTCCCAAGACTCCAACCCATAAAGATTCCTGCCGAAAGTTCCCACATCGATGATTCTCCCGGAGAGAGATGGCCCCGCCGATCACACTTTGCTGCTGATCAGAAGAACTTCCAGCCAGTCCGAAGTATCTTCGATTTGATCGGACATGCTGGTCACGGTATCAAGACATCGTTTCAGATGGATCTTTTCAGCAAGAGAGAGATTTGAGGTATAGATGTCCCGAGTCAGTTTCCATTCCTCATCGTCGATCGAGGATTCTGAAATTCCAATTTCAGTGACTCTCTTTCGAATCAACTCATGGTCCCCCTTTGCAAAGAAATTTTCTGTAGCCTCTTTAAGACAATGAAACATGGGAAGGGTGTCTTCCATGATTTTAAGAAATCTTTTTTTAAATTCCTCAGGAACGTAAGGTCGCTGACCCAGAAGGAAATCACAACAGATCTCAGCATTGTCTGCAATCTGGTCCACTTTTTCCACAAAATTATGGATCTCTACCCGAAAGATAGGGAGAAAAGCTCCTCGAAAGAGGATATCTACAATAGAACGTCGAATATGGTCTGCTTCTGTTTCGAGATGGTCTGTTTTAAGGGCCTCGGCTTTAGCCTCGTCAATTTTCCCATCCAGATAATGGCTCATGGTTCTCTGAGTCTGTTCCAGGCATTCTTGAACCTTTAGAAGATGATTGAAGATCATGCCAATGACATCCCGTTCTCTTCCCTTTCTAAATAGTCCCATAGCTCTTCCTCCATTGAAAGGATTGGTTTTTTAAGGACATTTCTTCTGAAGTATAATTAAATTGCGAAAGGAAGGAAAGAAAAAAATGAAGACTCGTTAAAAAGGAGGGTGAAAAGGAGCTTTTTCATTGGCCGATCATCTTTTTAAATTCTTCCTCGGTGAGAAGTTTGATTCCAAGTTCTTTCGCCTTTTCGAGTTTGGAACCTGGATCCTCCCCGACCACCACAAAATCCACCTTTTTAGAAACACTGGAGGCCGTCATTCCCCCTAAGGATTCCACGATCCTTCGAGCTTCATCCCTCCCATAAGACTCAAGAGTCCCTGTAAAAACAAACGTTTTCCCTGCAAGCCTCCCTTCCTTTCTCACTCGGGGTTCAATCAACTTGATTCCGGCCTTCTTCAGACGTTCAATCGACTCTCTGTTCTTTTTATCCCTGAAGAATTGAACAATACTGGAGGCCACTTCGGGACCAATGCCCTCCACCTTCATTAAATCTTCTTCGGTGAGATGATAGAAGTCCTCCAGTTTTGGGAAATGGCGGGCGAGATCTTCGGCTGTCGCTTCTCCAACATGACGAATGCCAAGGGCAAAGAGGAATTTTCCCAGAGGCTTATTCTTACTCTTTTCGATGGCATCAATGATATTCTGGGCTGATTTATCAGCCATTCGCTCCAGGGCGATCAGATCTTCTTTCTTGAGATAGTAAAGATCCGCCACATCTTTGACCAGCCCTTTGTCCACCAGTTGGTCGATCAATTTTGGACCCAGTCCTTCGATATCCATTGCCCTTTTGGAAGCAAAGTGTTTGATTCGACCTTTGAGCTGGGCCGGACAGTCCAGGCCGATACAGCGATGAAGGGCTTCTTCACGGATCACCTCTGCGCCACATACCGGGCATTTGGAAGGCATTTTGAATTTCTTCTCTGTTCCTTTTCTCTTAGAAGTAATGACCTGAACCACCTCAGGAATGACATCTCCTGCCCTTTGGACGATCACGGTATCTCCAATCCTCACATCCAACCGATCGATTTCGTCTTGATTATGGAGAGTAGCCCGACTGACTTCGACTCCACCGACTCTCACGGGTTCCATGATCGCCACGGGGGTGAGCACTCCTGTCCTTCCCACCTGAACAATGATATCGAGGATCTTTGTGGTTTCCTGCTTGGGTTGAAACTTAAAAGCCAAAGCCCAGCGAGGACTTCGTGAGATCTCCCCTAAACGGGCCTGAAGATCGAGGCGGTCGACTTTGATCACAATTCCATCAATTTCGTAAGGAAGTTTTTCTCTCCGTTCGCTCATTTCATGATAGTACTCTATCACTTCTTCGATGTTTTTACATTTCCGAATATGAGGATTGGTTCTTAACCCCCATTTAGGAAGGGTCTGAAGGATCTCCCACTGGGTTTTGAAAGTCCATCCCCTTACCTCCCCTATGCCATAGCAATAAATTTCAAGAGGTCGGGAAGCGGTAATCTTTGAATCCAACTGACGAACGGATCCGGCAGCCGCATTTCTTGGATTAGCGAAAAGAGGCTCTCCAGCCTCTTTCCGCCTTCGATTGAGTTCCTCAAACTTTTTGATCTGCATGATCACTTCTCCCCGAACTTCCAAGCGTTCAGGAACCGGAATCTCCTTTCTGATCAGCTGGAGGGGGATGGTTTTGATCGTCCTTAAATTCTGGGTAATGTTTTCTCCGTTTATCCCGTCTCCCCGGGTGGAGCCGATGGTGAAAAGTCCATTTTCATAGACGAGTTCAACGGCCAATCCATCCAACTTTGGTTCAGCAACATAAGCAATATCCGAAGAGAGCCCTAAAAATCGTTTCACCCTCTTGTCAAATTCTTTCGCCTCTTCCTCGTTAAATGCGTTAGCAAGGCTTAGCATGGGAATAGTATGACGAACAATCTCAAAGGCTTCTAATGGGGGGGCTCCCACTCGTTGAGTCGGGGAGTGGGGGGAACGAAGCTCGGGGTACTGTTCCTCGAGCTTTTCTAATTCTCTCATCAATCGGTCATATTCGGCGTCGGAAATTTCAGGCTGGTCAAGGACATAGTACCGGTAATTATGATACTCGATCTCTTCTCGAAGTTTCTCTACCCTCTTTTTTATCGCCTCAGGAACCATGATTTTATTTTAGATAGGATCGAGCGAGTTGTCAATTAAAAGTAATTTCTTGATCGTAATCCCTTAAACGCGGATGGAACCTATTATCCTCTCATGAGTGCTGATCAAATTCTTCGTTAAAAAGTAGAAAAAATTTACTAAATATAGTATTTAAAAACTCTGATTTTCAAACATATTGTAGGTTTAAGGGAATTCGAAAAAAATTGGAATAACTATTAAATTTTACTTGACAAATTTAAATTTTCCGTGTATCAGTAAAAGCTAAGTGGGAAAATGTGGGAAAAGGTGGTATGGCTATTAAATGGGGGTGAAAGGTGTTTCGTGGTCGATATGAACACACCATAGACTCAAAAGGTCGTATCAGTATCCCTTCAAAATTCCGCGAAATCCTCAGCAAAAAATATGATGATCGCTTAGTGATCACGAACTTTGATGGCTGCCTAGTCGCTTTTCCTTATGAAGAATGGAATCTTCTGGTAGAGCAGAAGATCGGTTCTTTTTCGATCATCAGGAAAGAAACAAGTGCTTTTCTAAGATATTTTTATTCAAGTGCCATTGACTGTACGATCGATAAATTAGGAAGACTACTCATTCCTCAATCCTTAAGAGATTATGCTAATCTTAAAAAAGATGTGGTTTTAGTGGGAGAGGGTCGATTCATTGAAATCTTTGCCAAAGAGCGCTGGCTTGAAGTGGTTCGTCAAGTTGAGGAAGGGTTTGATCAGATCAGAGAGACGCTCGCCAGTCTTGGTCTATAGGGTTCACCACATTGGCCCATATCCCTGTCATGGTGGAAGAGGTGTTGAGTTATTTACAGTGCAAATCCGGTAAGATCTATGTGGATGCCACATTGGGCGCAGGAGGACATGCAGAGGAGATTCTTAAAAGGACAGCTCCCGACGGGATCCTCCTCGGAATAGAATGGGATGAAGAGGCCATCCAGGAGGCCCGAAAAAAATTGGAACCTTATGGAGAGAGAGTGCAGATCCTTCGGGAGAATTTTATTTACCTCCCAGAGATATTAAAGACGAAACATATCGAAAAGGTGGATGGAATTCTTCTGGATTTAGGTCTTTCCTCCATCCAATTAGAAAGAGGAGAGAGAGGTTTCAGTTTTCAAAAGGAAGGTCCTCTGGACATGAGAATGGATCAACGAGCCAGGTGGACCGCGGCTGATCTGGTGAATCACCTCTCCCTTCCTGAACTTGAAAGAATTTTGAGAGAGTATGGGGAAGAACCCTTTGCTCGAAGAATAGCCAAAGCCATCGTAAAGGAGAGAGAAAGAGAACCGATTCAAACGACCCAGGCGCTTCGGAGGATCATCCTTCAAGCCATTCCTCAAAGATTTCGTTCCAAGAGAATTGATCCAGCGACGAAGACCTTTCAGGCTCTTCGAATCAAACTCAATGAGGAACTTGATAATTTAAGAAAAATTTTGGACACGGGATGGCGATTGCTTAAAGCGGGGGGACGAATCGTGATCCTTTCCTTTCACTCTCTTGAAGACCGAATGGTGAAAGAGGCCTTTAGAAGATGGGAAAGAGAAGGGGTGATCAAAATCGTGACTCCCAAGCCCATTACCCCTACGATCGAAGAACAGAGAAGGAATCCTCGTTCCCGGAGTGCAAAACTTCGTTGTGCTGAAAGGGTGTGAGGCATCCAGATGAAAGAATATAAAGGAAGAAGTGAACATCTGCTCTGGGAAGAAACCCCTTCGAAAGGGAAAAAGAGAGAGAAGAAATTAAAACCGATTCTTTTCTTCAGTCTTTTCTTACTCTTTTTGATCGGCAGTTCTCTCTTTTATGTCTGGTCAAGAATTCAGGTCATTCAGTACGGATACGAAATCTCAAGGGCATTGAAGGAGGAAAGAAACCTCCGAGAAATCAATAAACGATTACGGTTAGAAGTGGCGATGCTTAGATCCTATGAGCGAATCGAAAAGGTCGCCACAGAAGAATTAAAAATGGTTAAACCCAAACCGGATCAGGTGATCATCATCCGATGAAAAGGAGATCCATCAATTGGTTTAAGGTCAGAATTATCTTCTTAACCTCCCTCCTCTTTTGCTGTTTTGTCCTGATTACGGGGAGGATGTTTCAACTCCAAGTCCTAAAAAAGGAACAACTCTATCGCTTGGCCACTCAACAGAGAATCGCTGAAATTCCTCTTCTCCCCAAAAGGGGAATCATCTATGATCGAAATGGAAAAGAGCTGGCCGTAAGTCTTGAGGTGGATTCAGTGTATGCAGAAACCAAGAAGGTCATAGAGGTAGAAAGAACGGCAAGGGAACTGGCCAAGATTCTTCAAATCGATTCAAAAGAACTCCAGGGAAAATTGCGAAAGGGAAAGTCGTCGTTTGAGTGGATCAAACGACAAATCTCTCCCAAGGAGGCTGAAGCGATCAAGGCTCTTCATCTTCCGGGAATTCAATTTTTAAAGGAAAATAAACGGTTCTATCCTTATCAACAGCTGGCTGCTCACGTCATCGGATTTGTAGGACTCGACTCCAAGGGATTGGAAGGGATCGAATTTCAATACAACGAACTTCTCAATGGGAAGCCTCTCATTTGGATGATGGAACGGGATGCCATAGGGAGGGGAATCTTTCTGAGTGATCCCCCTGTGGAGAAAGAAAGTGAGTCTCGAAACATTTTCCTCACATTGGATGCCCATCTTCAAAGGATTGCCGAGATCGAATTGGAGCAAGCGGTTCAAAAATGGGAGGCCAAGGGAGGAATGGTCATCCTCATGGAACCTAAAACAGGTAAGGTTTTAGCCATGGCCTCCTCCCCGTCCTTCAACCCGAATCAATTTTTAAACTACCGGTCCAGGACCTGGAAGAATCGAGCGATCACGGATGTCTTTGAGCCTGGCTCCATGTTTAAGGTCTTTCTGGCTGCCGCTGCTCTTGAAGAGAAAATGGTTCGTCCCTCGGACTCCTTTTACTGTGAAAATGGAGCCTATACCGTTTATGATCGAACCATTCGCGATCATTCTCCCCACGGATGGTTGACCTTCAAACAGATTCTAAAAGTTTCAAGTAATATCGGGGCCTCAAAAATTGCCGAGAAGATTGGAAAAGATCGGTTCTATCGGTATATTCGAGAATTTGGTTTTGGAGAAAAGACTCGCGTGGGTCTCCCCGGGGAGGCCAGAGGCCTCCTTCATCATCCAAGATACTGGTCTCCTGTCTCCTTGGATACCATCTCCTTCGGCCAGGGGATTTCCGTGACAGGAATCCAGTTGGCTGTAGCCCTGTCCACCATCGCCAATGGTGGGAGGCAGATGAAACCTTATATTGTGGAGAGGATTACAAACGAAAAAGGAGAAACAATCCAGACTTTTCAACCCGAGGAGGTGAAACGAGTCATCTCCGAAGAAACCAGCAAAACTCTCATTGCCTTACTCAAAGCGACCACGGAAAAAGGGGGGACAGGCGAGCAAGCCGTACCTCAGGGATATGAGATCGCCGGAAAGACAGGAACAGCGCAGAAGGTAGACCCGCTCTCAGGGGGTTATTCCACAGAACACTATATGAGTGGATTTATGGGAATGGCGCCTGCAGAAGATCCTAAGATTGTGGTCGTGGTGGTCATTGATGAACCGCGAGGAAATAGTTTTGGAGGGGTAGTTGCGGCTCCTGTCTTTAGGTCGATCGTTGAAAAG
Source organism: Thermodesulfobacteriota bacterium (assembly GCA_041082155.1). Classification (GTDB taxonomy): domain Bacteria; phylum Desulfobacterota; class BSN033; order BSN033; family UBA1163; genus CALIBK01. Next base: position 14,299 of record JBDOIB010000412.1, read on the forward strand.
GCCCTTCCTTACCTCGGAGTCTTTCCAAAAGGAATCCAGATTGTCAAAAATGAAATCGCACCCTTGGGGGAAACCAGAGAGGTTCAGCCTTCCCTGGAAAAAGAAAAGATAGGAGAAGAAACGGGAAGAATGATTATGCCCGATCTCATAGGGCTCTCCATAAGAAATGCCCTGAGCCGGATTGAAGGGAGAGGGCTGATTATCAAAGTTTCAGGGAGCGGAAAGGTCACCGAACAGAGTCCTAAACCTGGGACAGTCATTGAGAAAGGAGAGATCTGTTACTTAAAACTTGAATCCCCTTCTTAAGGAAGGACTCTGGGGATGGCCTATCAGGAAATCTGGTCACTTTTTTGACAATAAGATTATGAAATTGATGAGATTGCTCGAGGGATTAGGAGTCAAAAAGATGGTTGGTGAGAGAGACAAAGAGATCGAAGGAATCGCCTATCATTCTCATCAGGTTAAGAAAAATTATCTCTTTGTGGCAATCCGAGGACTCGAAACCGATGGACATCGTTTTATTGGTGAAGCAGTTAAAAGAGGAGCCGTTGCCATTCTTTTGGAAGACGAGGGAATCGATCTCCCTTCCTCCACTACTGCCATCTGGGTGGAGAGTCCTCGAGAGGCGTTAGCCAAGATTTCATCCATGTTTTATGGTCATCCGTCATCCAAATTTAGGCTCATCGGGATTACAGGAACCAATGGAAAGACGACCATTACCTATCTCTTAGAATCCATCTTCAAGCGGGCGGGGGAAACCGTAGGGGTGATCGGAACGATCAATTATCGGTATAAGAATCGGACTCTTCCAGCACCCCATACAACTCCTGAGTCATTGGATCTTCAACGAATGTTTTGGGAGATGGGGAATGAAGGAGTCACCTGTGTGATCCTTGAGGTCTCCTCTCATGCATTAGAGATGGGCCGGGTGAAAGGATGCCAATTTGATGGGGCTGTCTTTACCAACCTTTCTACAGAACATCTGGATTATCATAAATCTTTGGATCGATATTTTGAAAGTAAACGAAAGCTCTTCTCTGAATATCTGATTCTGAGTGAAAAGCCCAAGAGGTTTGCTGTCACAAACCAGGACGACCCCAGGGGAGAGGAGATTGTCAAAGGACTCTCTCTTCCTGTGTTTCGCTATGGACTTCGATCCTCTTGTGATGTTTCGGCTCGTGAGGTGAGGGTTTCCTTTGAGGGACTCACCTGCCAAATGAAAACCCCTCAGGGGGAGTTTCCCCTTCATTCTAAGCTGATTGGAAGATTTAATCTTTATAATCTCATGGCTGCTGTGGCGATAGGAATTGGAGCAGATCTTTCCCTTGAGGTGATTCGGGAAGGCTTAGAAGAGGTGAAAGGGGTCCCCGGAAGATTGGAAAGGGTGGAGAATTCGAAGGGACTTCGAGTGCTCGTTGATTATGCCCATACCCCCGATGCCCTGGAGCAGGTTTTAACGGCGTTAAAAGATCTTCATACCCAAACAGAGGCAAAGGGGAGGATGATCACTGTCTTTGGTTGCGGTGGGGATAGGGATCGAGTCAAACGTCCCCTTATGGCTGAAGTGGCCGGAAGATTGAGTGATTTAGTCATTCTGACCTCCGACAATCCAAGAACAGAAGATCCTTTGGCCATTATCGAGGAGGCTGAGGTGGGATTCCATTCCATTGGTATTAAAAAACTCCATCTTCATCAGAATGACCTCCGGAGCTCCAT
>JBDOIB010000445.1:0-2713 GCA_041082155.1 Thermodesulfobacteriota bacterium
CAAGACCCACCAACATCCTAAAACAGTTTGTCCTATCGAACCAGTTTTAACAGATCGTAAAGGTAAATCATGTTGATAAAGGTCAATGGCGTAAATGTTTTTTGTAACCATGGGAGTGCATGGGCAAAAACCACCCCTCCCAAAGCAAATCCCAAGATGGCAAACATTGCGTGGAGATCCCCTTCCGAAGTTCTTGTAATCAATCGAAAGGGGCAGCCCGCCGCAAGGACCATCCCAAGGCCCATTAAAGCCCCACCTAACAAGCTATTGAGTCCTCCAGACTCACACACCAATCCTCATGGGGCATGGACATAACCAACAATGTTGACTAATCCAAAGACAGCCATTGCTGCCAGAGTTCCTTTAAGCAGAAAGGTATTGCGAAAGAGAAACAGATCCCTTATCCCACCTTGAATACAGAAACGAGACCGTTGGGAAACATATCCCATGATGAATCCGAGTCCCAAACCAATCAAAATTCTTAACATCAACCTTTCTCCTACTCTCTCCTAAATCCAGGCACTCCTTTTTAGAATCTCAGTGCCAACATAAATCCCAATGACGACACCAACAAAAGCAATCAAGCTCTCCATCGCCAGACCCATCGAGCCAACAATCATATGGCGTACAGGGCATCCTCCGGAGAGAAAGTTACCAAAACCAATCAGGATGCCGGCAAAAAATGAAATGAGAGCAGTTCGCCCTTTGACTTTCCGAATCCAAAACTCCCTCGACAAGATTGCCGCCATAAAAGCACCGATGAACATGCCCAGGACAGGTGTTTGAAAGACAGCAGGAACCCTCGGGAAAAAGATCACATTGTCAATGAGGCTATGTTCAATCCAGGAGAGGGTGTGTCCCATGAAGCAACCTACGCACATCCCCATTGCATCATAGTAGAAATAGCTGACGAGGACAGCTATTCCTATAACGATTCCCGCGTTAAGAGGCGTCCATGTCCATTTAAATTTTTTGTTTGGAGACATCATAACCCTTATCTCCTTGATATAATGATGGTGACCTTATCTTTGTCTTTAACCCCCATTTTAAGAAGCCCTGCATGAAGGGCTGGGCCAATTAATCCGGGTTCCCCTGTCTTATAAGCTGCATTAGCCAGAACCGTTCCCGGACCACTCCGGCCACAAATGAGACATCCGCAACGCATTCTCTGTTGAACTTGGACGTTCCCCAGGAAAACAAAATTTGTCTTTGCGGAAGGGAACCCTTCCTTGAGAATATCATCGAAAAGAATTCTTTTCGACCCAGTATCAATATAAATATTTACCGGATCTCCAATTGCTGTTTTGTTCAATTCATCCAAAGCGATATTCTGACCTGCTTTTAGGCCTAATTTTTCCAAAGCCTTGGTCAACTTCTCTGCGGTTACTCCTTTTTCAGCCACCAGAGCAACCGCTACAAGAGCCGTTCCTGATTCTTCATTGACTAATGCATTGGGTGCAGCAAGCTTGGTTGGTTCATAACCAGCCGGATGTTCCGGCTTTTTCATGGTAGCAGAAAAACGAACTTCTTTGGCTTTCTCATCAACGATCAAAGGAGCCAAAGTGGACTCAACCTGTTGGGAATATACATTCATAAAAATCCCTTCTGCCATGGTCAAGAGACAAACGGTTGCGATACAAATGATCCTACAATACATGATCCACCTCCATGGAAAATTATTTTGTTTTTTTAATCGTCATGTGGAAAATGTGGCCTTTTTCTTTAATTTCAACCAACTCCTCTCCCAGTTCCTTTACCGCTCTCCCGATATTCTCTTTGGCCACTGGGGAATCCACGATCACTTCTAATATTTCTGCCTTGTCCATCTCTTCAAGCTTTTTTCGGGTCTTCAAGACCGGCATAGGACAAATTTCTCCCCTTAAATCAAGTACCTTTACGTTTTCCCCGGACATTTTCTCCTCCTTTTTGAAGGCTTAATTCTGGGTTATTGACACTGCAATTTCTAACCATCTCCAGAAAGAGAAGGAGGAGAGAACCTTTCCTCCAACCATCCCCCTGTTTCTTCCAATACATCAGCCCAACCCTATAGGTTTTTGATGAAAAGGATCAAATATGAACATAGAATTTATGGATCACCGGCTCTCACATCCCTTACCTCTTATTGAATAAGGGAAATTCACGGAAGAATCGCATTTTCCAAATCCGAGAGGAATTGTTCAAGATTTAATCGGTATTTCTCAGCCACTGCAGCAAGAGTTTCAAAGAGGGCCTGGCAGCAAAGGCAGACCCCCACCTGTTCATCATATTTTCTGAAAACAGATTCTGTTTCTCGGTAACGCTCGATGACTTCCAAAACAGTCATCTCCGAGGTGAATCGCTGAGCCCTTTTTAGATCCATTGTGGTGATCTATGCCTTTTGGCTTTTTAAATTCCCTGAGAAAACCCCTTATGTTTTTGACACAGTGATTCGGTATCCCACGCCTTCTGGTTCCACACTTTTGACTTCCCAACCTTGAGTTGTGGCGGTGCGCGAGACATTCTCTTTGGAGGTATCTGTATCCACCAGAACAACGATTTCTCCCTTATTCATTTTCTTAATTTCGTTAAGTGTCATCAAAACTGGTTGAGGACATGAAAGCCCATGTGCATCAACGATATTACTCATCTTTATCCCTCCTTGTATGAAACTTCTTTTCTCATGGTGAACCCAATAAATAGACAGGTCAAAAGACCTATCACCACTGCATGGATT
>JBDOIB010000053.1:0-1128 GCA_041082155.1 Thermodesulfobacteriota bacterium
TCGTTCCTACGGCTGACCCACTGGAGACTCCTAAGATATAAGGATCAGCAAGTGGATTTCTCAGGAGAACCTGGAAGACCACTCCGGCCATAGAGAGCCCGGCTCCTACCATTCCGGCAAGAAGAACCCTTGGGAGGCGAAGGGAAAGGAGGATCATCTCCTCGACATCCTTTCCTTTTTCATCAGGGGTGACCAATGAACGGAAAAGAACCATTATTGTGTGTTGAGGTTTAATCTTTACACTCCCGATGGTTAGAGAAAAAAGACCGACCGATAAGAGGAGCAGAGTTAACAAAGAGGAGATGATGATCACTTTTTTAAGGGTCAGAATCTTCATTTAGATTCCTTTTCAAAAAAGTCCGGGTTTTGTTTCCGGATGAATGAATCGGGTCATTTTCTCAAGGCCATCAATTATTCTTGGAGAAGGTCGATCGATGAGGTCCGAATGAATGAGGTAAATCCGCCCCTCCTTAACCGCAGGAATCGATTTCCACCGACGCCATTCGGAAACGATCCGCTCATAATCTCCTTTGGGATTCATCGTGCTTATTATAATCACCTCAGGGGCTCTCCGGAGAACTTCCTCTCTTCCAAACCGGGGATACATCTGCTTTTCCTCTCCGGCAATATTCTCCCCTCCCGCTAAACGGATGAGATCATCGGCAAAACTTCCCTTTCCCACTGTGACCAGTGGAAACTCTCCAATCTGAAGAAAGACCCGGGGTCGCGGCAGGTTATATGTTTTCTCTATCACCTTCTGTTTTCGTTCGTTCATTTCTTGAGTGATTAGACGGGCCTTTTCCTCCCGACGAACGATCTGGCCAATCCGAAGGATACTTTTTAGAACATCGTCAAATTTTTTGGGGAAGATCACATAGGTTGGAATTCCCAATCTCTCCAGGCGCTCCACCATATCCCTTGTATTTCCAGCCCCGGTGGCGATAACGAGGTCAGGTTTAAGAGAAAGAATCCTTTCAACATCAAGGCTTGTATAGCTTCCAACACGAACCTTTTCTTTTACCTTTTCGGGATAATTGCAGTTTAGAGTAACCCCTACAATCTCTTCCTCCAAACCAAGGGCAAAGAGAATCTCTGTAATATTGGGAGCAAGGGAGATGATCCTGCGAG
>JBDOIB010000060.1:0-5570 GCA_041082155.1 Thermodesulfobacteriota bacterium
GATGCAGATTTCAATGTCTCTGATTTCATGGGAGGCGGTGATCAACTGAACTTCTGTACAGGTCTTTTCTCCAAACTGTTCCGGATAAAGGAAAAGGGTCTCTAAAAATGAGGGAAGGGGTTTTTTTATCAGAGACAATAGGGATCGGTTCAATAGTTCCTCGTTGGAGTAACCCGAAATCCGAGAGGCCATCTGATTGGCATATTCAATTTGGAAGTGTTCATTGAAGACAATGATTCCATCGTTTCCTAACTCGGCAATGGCTTGAAACATCTCTCCGTTCACCCTTGAGGGAACGATGGAGAGATGACCGGCTCTTTTTCTTTTTGGAGAAGAAGATTTTTTTGTCATCAAATAGGTGAACCCTCCGTTAGAGCCCAACCTGATCCAGTAAAAAGGGGATAAGATTTTCCCACCCGATGGGAATGATCTGAATCCCTTGAACGAGAGGTCTCATCTCCCGGATGAGTTCCGCAGCGATCTCTATACTTTCTCTCTGTTTGTCCGAAGCCTTCATCAAGCGATCGATGAGGGATTCAGGGATGTAGGTCCCCTCCACATGTTTATTCATATAACGGGCCATGCCTACGGATTTCAACAGAGTGATGCCCACGATAATCGGAACGTTGAAATGGGCTACCTTTTTTACGAAATTCTCAAGTAGGCCTGGATCATAGATAGAGTTAGTAAAGAAAAATTCCACTCCTAAGCGAATCTTCTTTTCCATATCCATCACTTCGAGATCAAGGACGTGGCCTTTGGCCGTGGCATTGACTTCGGTTCCAACGTAAAATTGGGGTTTCCCCTGAAGGTCATTTCCTCCGAGGTCATAGCCTTCTTGAAGCCTTTTGACCGCTCCTAAGAGACCCATCACATCGAGGTCAAAAACCGGTTTGGCTTCAAAATGGTCTCCAATGGAAGGATGATCTCCTTGTCGAACAAGAATATTTTGCAATCCCAAGGCAGCGGCATTGAGCAGGTCTGATTGAAGAGCTAATCGATTCCGATCACTACAGGAAAGATTATAAATCACTTCCATCCCTTTTCCCTTAAGAAGGGCACAGACCGAGAGCGATCCCAATCGCATGATGGCATGCTGAAGATCTGGAACATTGATGGCATCGACTCGACCTTTCAATCGTTCCACATGTCCGTAGATCTCGGACAGGTCAATTCCTTTTGGAGGCTGGAGCTGAGCGACGACGACAAACTTATGGGATTCCAAACGTTCTTTAAAAGTCATGGTTTTACTCCCTTAATCCTTAAGGTTAATGAAGATGGACGTAAAAGAAATTAAACGACTCACCCGAAACCGCGCCTAAACACAGCCTAAATTCTGGAGTCGATCCGTGGTTGGAACACTGTCTTCCCCTCATTCCACTTTGGGTCGAGGGAGGAGCCCAGCCATTTCAGTAATTTGACTCACCATCTGTTCCCATTCGATGGCCATGATATGGACTCCATGGACCCCTTCGATTTCTCTTAATTCTTGAATCTGTTCGACACAGAGCTTGATTCCTTCTTCTGCAGGCTTTTTCGCCTTCACGATTCGATCAATAATCTCCTCTGGGATGATAATTCCGGAGACATTTTTAGCCATGTATCTGGCCATACCTCCGGACTTCAGAGGGGTTACTCCTGCCAGAATATGGACCTTTTCGTGGAGGCCTCGATCCCGAACCATCTTCATCCATTCCTTGAATCGTTTCATATCATAAATACATTGGGTTTGAATGAAGTCCACCCCTGCCTTCACCTTTTTGGCCAACCGAACCACTCGAAATTCAAAGGGATCGGCAAAGGGGTTCTCTGCTGCTCCAATGAAGATTTCAATCTTTCCTTCGATCTTCTCTTCCCCCCCGAGGAGAGTTCCTTCATCTCTCATCGTTCGAACACAATCGATCAACTGGATGGAATCGAGATCGTGAACATTTTTGGAATCCACCTGGTTTCCAAAGGTATGATGGTCTCCAGTAAGACAGAGCATATTTTTAATCCCAAGAGCTGTAGCGCCAAAGATATCACTCTGGATGGCAATCCGGTTTCGATCTCGAGTGGTCATCTGCATGACCGGCTCAACCCCCATCTGAATCAGAAGGGAAGAAGTGGCAATACTGGACATTCGAACAATGGCGGTCTGGTTATCCGTCACATTGACCGCGTCCACATATCCTCTTAAAAGGTCAGCTTTTCGTTTTACGACACTCACATCGTTTCCCTTTGGAGGACCCAATTCTCCTGTGACGGCAAAGAGCCCTTTCGATAAAATCTTTTCGAGATTGCTTCCTGCTTTCATATCTTAAGATCCTCCCTTATGATTCTTCTCAAACCACTGTCTCGAGATTCGACTCCCCAACGTTTGGCCGGAATAATCTCTTCCAGTTTATAGAGTTGTCCCAGAGAACTCAGTCGATCATAGATGAGTTGCCAGGCACAGTCTGCCTCTTTTTTGATTTCACATTTTCCTTTCGATGATCCCCCACAGGGACCATTTAAAAGCTGTTTGGCACACCGGGAGATAGGACAGATGCCTCCTGTCTTTTCAAGGACGCAGTTTCCACAGGCCTGGCAGCGTTCCTCCCATATTCCATGGGACAGGGTTTCTCCTAAAAAGGTGGTATTCACTCCCGGAAAGACCGGCATCTTAGGAAAAAAGCGGACGAGAGTTTGAACTCCCACGCCACAGGAGAGAGAGAGGACGGCTTCAACCTTTTCAATCATTTCTGAAAGTTCTTGAGCATATTCAGGTTCACACTGACGAGGTGGGGTAACTTCAAGAATCTCCAAGGGCCTGCCCATCTTACTCCTTGCCATTCGAAGAGCAGAAGCAAGGAGGCTCACTTCCTTTTCTCCACCCGCATGACAGACGGTCACGCAGGCTCCACAGCCGGAAAGGAGAATCTTCTTGTAAGGATCGATCGATCTTAAGATTTCTTCCATGGGTTTCTGTTCCGCTTTAATCATCTTTTCCTCCTCATCCCCATATCTCACTTTCCAAAATCTGACTCTTAGAGATCACTCATTTCCTCTCCACACAAGGATTCGGTCCTAATCTCTTCAATTCTTCCGTTTTTCTTTGAAGGGTTTCGACCAGTTTGACTCCATGATGGGTGGCAAGATAGCAGATTTCAATTCTCTCTTTTTCCAACCCGATCTTCTCCATCAGTCGATGGACATAGGAAAGCCTACCTCTGGCACGAAGGTTTCCGCGAAGATATTGACAATTTTCTTCATAGCAGGCAAAGAGAACCACTCCATCCGCCCCTTTTTCTAAGGCCTTAAGCAAGTAAAGGGCTTCCACTCGACCCGCGCAAGGAACGCGCACAATCTCTACATTTTTAGGAATATTCAATCTCAACGCTCCAGCCATATCGGCGGAAGGATATCCTGACTGATCACAACAAAAGGCAATGATTTTTGGATTAAAATCGACCATTTTTCTCTCCGGATTAATTTTATCCTTTTAAAGGTCCATTTATCCATCCAGTCCCATCTGAACATAGATGAATTCATCGGGGTAGTGACGCAAGGTAATTGCCCTTGCTGGACACTCCCCCACACAGATCCCACAACCAAAACAGGAGGCTGGGTCTACCCTGGCAGCTCCCCATTGGGTATTTGCAGGGAGCCCATAGGTAAGATAGACGTTTCTTTCTGCATATTTTTCTATCGTAATCGCCGAGTGGGGACAGACCCTGGGACAGGTATAACAGAGGGCGCACTTTTTAGGATCCACCTCCGCCACTGAGAGATCATAGGTATAAGCGCCTTTGGAGAGGAGGGTCAATACTTCTTGAGCCACCGCATTGGCTTCATATAAAGTTTCCGAAATCTCTTGAGGAAACCGACATCCTCCAGCGACAAAGATTCCTCGTCGATTTGATCTTACTCGGAGAAGTTGTGGATTGTCCTCCATGAGGAAGCCTCTTTTGCCCAGATGGAGTTTAAGAAGAGCGGAGAGCTCCGTAGTTTCTGGATGAGGAAGAAAGGTCTCGCATAGGACGACAAGATCAGAGAGAATCGAGATCGACCATTGATCCTCTGGATGGAGGATGGAGGTGTCTTTCACCTCCACCTGAATCTGACCATTTACGATGGAGAATCGGGGAGGCTCTTCATATTTAATGAAAAGAACTCCCAGTTCTCTTGCCTTTCGATAAAGACGTTCCATCCGATCCGAAGAGACTTTAAAATCCTTACAGAGAATAGCCACCTGACATTTCAGGCTCCCTTGCAGAAGTAGACTCTGTTTCAAGGCATTCATCGAATCTAATTTGATATCTTCGTTTGTCTCATCTAACAGGTAGGTCACAGTTTCTACCCTTTTTCCTTCAAAGAGAGGAAAGGGGGGATGAGTTTCGTTCAGGAATTTTTCCATTTCAGAAAGAGTGATCATCCTTTTATGATCATAGATTCCTCCTCTCTTTCGCTCCACCCGATAACCTGTGGTGACCACAATGGCAGAGGGAGAAATCGTCGTTTCCTCACCTTTATCCAAAAGAATCGTGGCCTGGAATCGTCCCATATGCCCCCGAAAAGACTTTAATTGAGCCGGTGCAAGAAGGTTGATTCGAGGGTTTTGACGAAGCTCCGAGATTTTTTGTTCCAGCCACTCTTTTATTTCAAATTCTTTATAAGAACACTTCCGGAGTTCTGCAGCCTTTCCACCCAGGGTTTTCTCTCTTTCTACCAGGAAGACATAAATTCCAGCCTTAGCCAATGTTAAGGCGATAGAGATTCCTGAAATTCCCCCTCCGAGGATGAGAACCTCAGGCTTCAATGGCAGGGTTTGAGATTCAATGGGTTTTAGATAAGAGGCTATTCGGATGGCTTTAAGAACAGTGCTTTTGGCCCTTTCAAAAGCTTCCTTTTCATCTATCGAAGACCACAGGGCTTGCTCCCGAATATTGGCCACAGTAAAAAGATAAGGATTGAGGCCAAGAGGGTATCCAAACTTTTGAAAGGAGGTTTCGTAGATCTTTGGGGTTCCTCCCACAATCACAACCCTTTCTACCCCTTCCCGTTCAAGACGTTTTGACATTCTTTCTAAAGCCTCGGGAGAGGTCAGATTGTCTTCTTCTACGGAAAAACCAACTTCGGGGATTTCTCGAAGGGTTAAATGAAGATTTTCTTTTAGTGCTGCCGGGAGGGTTCCCTTCAAGGTATCGATAAAGATTCCGATTCGAGCCATCTAATCTTTTCCTTTCAAAAATTGATAGAGTTCAAGGGCTATGTTCTTTGAATGGAGAATGGTGCGATCAATATCTTTAGGACCACTACAGGCTCCTGCGACAAAGACCCCATTTTGAGAGGGGGGAGCTTCAATAAATCCATCCTCAGTATATTTTAGACCTAACCATTGAACGAGAGGTTTGGCTTCCTGATTTAAAACCATCCCGACGGAGAGGACGATGAGATCGAAGAATTGTTCCACGACTTCTCCGGTTTGAGGTTCCGGGACTCTAACTTTCAGAAGATGAGAAGCCGGAGAAAAATAGATTTTTGATGGGAGACTCCGAATGAAACGGATCCCTCGATCCTCTCTGCAGGATTTGAGAAAGGATTCAAAG
>JBDOIB010000074.1:0-2379 GCA_041082155.1 Thermodesulfobacteriota bacterium
ATCAGCCACTGAAAAGGTGCTTTGCTCTATTCCCACCCAAAAGGCATCCTCATTATTAACACGACGAAGACCAAGATCAGATTTTCCAAAAGATTCAATTTTCATGAAAATGAATTATACAAGAAATTTCGTATTTTGAAAATAAATATTTTCTTGACCCTTTCAATGGTTTGGTTATAATTGATATGGAATGAGACATCCCCCTGTGATTGTCGTTCAACTCGTGCATATCTCCGGACCGATGAAGGGAGAGATCCAAGAGTTCACGGAACCGGTCATCTCCATTGGTCGTCACTCTTCCTGTCACCTCCGCTTTCCAGCCAATCTTACTCAAATCTCAAGAAAACATGCCGAGATTATCCGTGATGGAAATCGATTCAAACTCGTCGACCAAAGCACCAACGGAACGTTTGTCAATGGGAAAAGGGTTCAGGAGATTTATCTCAAAAATGGGGATGTGCTTGAATTTTCAGAAGGAGGACCTAAGGTTAGCTTCTTGAGCGAAATCAAAGAGGCCCCGATGGAGACTCCGCTTCCCCCTCCTCCTCGAGAAAAAGAGTTTGCTCCAGAACCTCCAAGACCTCTCTCTCCTCAAAGACCCTCTTCCCCTCCCCTAAAGGAATCACCAGAAGGTCGCCCTCAGAGAGTCAAGGTCTCTCTCTTGATCCAATATGGCCCCACGATCCGATCCTTTAAAGAACTTCCGGTCACCATAGGAAAGGGTCAGAAATGTGAGTTTATCCTTGATCAGCCCTGGATCTCTGATGAGCATGCCCAAATCTTCTTTTTCGAAAATGAATATTGGATTAAAGACCTCACCGGACAGAAGCTCGTTCAGATCAATCACCAGCCCATTTCTTTTCAGGCCCCCTTAAAACAGAATGATGAGATTGGACTCACTCCTCGAGGTCCAACCTTCCGCTATCTTGGAGAGGGGCGACTGGCGGAAGTTGAAGAAGTTTCTCCTCCAGAAGAGGAGACAAAAAAGAAAGAAGAACCACCAAAAGTTGCTGAGAAAAAAGAGTCAAAGGGTCTCTTTTCTTTTTTTAAAAAATAATTCCGTCTTAAATTCGAGAAACCTCTCCTTAGAACAAACCCATGAAAGGAGGAAGGCATGGAAGTCCCATCCATACCCTTTAATATTATAGCCCTTGCCCCTTTTCGAACCCAAGAGCAGACTCCATGGAAGGAGTCCCCCCTTCGAATCGACAAGAACAGTTTCGATCAAATCATGGAAAGCTTGGACCCCTCGATCAGTCTCCTCCTCCCAAAAACTCTTTATCCCGAGGAGAAATTTAGCCTTTCTTTTAAAAGATTGCGTGATTTTCATCCTGACCGAATCATCGAAAATCATCCTTGGCTTCACAATCTTTTGGAAGCCAAGAAATTTGCAGAAGAGGCCCATCGAAAAGGTCTTTCCCAAAATGAGATTGAAGGAAGATTAAAGGCCTGGCCGGATTTACCCTTTGAATATAGATTTGAATCAGAAAGAAAAGAGAAGGAAATTTCCACCCCTCTCGATGAGATTTTGAGTAAAGTGGCTTTTCCAGAGGAGAAAGATAGAGCCCCTGCGGGGATAAAAGCTTTTGTTGCTCAGATAGAGTCTTACCTTCGACAGATCCTTCGATCCATCTTTCTTGACAAATCTTTTAGAGGGTTAGAATCCACCTGGAGAGGACTTCGGTGTCTTCTTCAACAGGGAGGAGCAGATGGAGAGTTGAGAATCGGGATAGTTCCCATCTCCAATGAGACTTTTGAAGAAACTCTTGAACCTTTAATGACCCATCTTCTTGAGGAACTCCCCTCTCTTGTTTTAATCGATCTTCCTATGGATAATGCTCCGAGAAATATGGAGATTTTGGAAAGAGTGGCTCAATTCTCCGAAAGCCTAATGACTCCCACTCTATTCTGGTTTACTGAGAAATTTCTCTATCTTGATTCATGGGATGACTTAAAAAGACTTCCCTACTTGCCTCACTATCTGGAAGAACCTCTTTTTGCAAAATGGAGGCGCCTGAGAGGGCTGACCTCTTCAAAATGGCTTGTTGGAACTTGTGTTCGGTTTCTCCTTCGGTACCCTTATGGTCCTGAAAACCCTACTACTCTAATCCCTTTTGAGGAATCAGAACCTCTCTGGATCAGTCCTGTGTGGGGTCTTGGAACTCTGGTAGCTCAGAGCTTCTCCAAAGCCGGGTGGCCCACCCTATTTACTCAATGGCAGGAGATCAGATTAACCGATCTGGCTCTCCAGCGAGTGGAGAAAGAGAGGATGATCCCTACAGAGGTGGATCTCAATGATGAGAGGATTGGGCAATTCATTCGGGCTGGAATCATGCCTCTTGTATCGAGTGTAAACCGAGACATTGCTTTCTTTCCGGG
>JBDOIB010000075.1:0-2494 GCA_041082155.1 Thermodesulfobacteriota bacterium
TTTTATGGCATTGGCTACGATTCGCTGGTAAGGAAGAAAGAATTCTTGAAACATCTCCCTGCTCATCCATGGTGATTTTGTGTCTGCCAGATCGTCATTAGCCCAAAAGAAATCGAAATCCATTTGATTCAAATGCTCAACTACTCGTGCTGACCACTCGGAGAACCTACGATGAATCTCCTTTACAAGGTCAGGATTATCATAAACATTATAGGCGAATTCGATAATTCCCATACTTTCAAGCAGAGAAGCGGAGCCTAACCGAATTCTTGCAAAAACGGCATAATCCCCTTTATATTGAGCAAGCCATTTAGCCACTCGCTCATATCTCTCAGGGTGGTCAGGATCAGGGAGAAATTCATCGAATAACTTAAGAGATTCTTTTGTGGTAAGGAGTCCTTTTTTGATGTAGGTTCGGCCTGTTTCAGGAATTACTCCCATTTCCGCAATCCAGGGAGGAACAAAATCAAAAGTCACCTTTTGAGGATAATAATATGCTTCTTTAAAACCCACGGCTGCTTGTAATGCTTGCCCTGCTGTCGCTTTTCCACCCATAGGAAAATGATACCCAAATCCATCCATCCCCAATTTTTCACAAAGCTCTCCAGGGGTAAATTCCGTAGTTCCCATGATCTTCTCTTGAAGCCCTTCTTCAATGTCATTTTCAATCCAGGGAACTTTATCAGGAATTTTTCTTTGAAGGGAGACGAGGACTCTTTCGCGTGGTTTCATTTTATTCTTCTCTCTGATTATTTTAGTAAAATTTTATTCTTTTCTCCCTCAAAGTGTCTTGTCGAATTATGCTTTTTTTTGGTAAAATTCTGCTATTTCCTCTCATTTGACTTTCTTTCTTTTAAAATTTATTATTGAATGGATAAAGGAATTCCAGCACGTTTCTTTCCCCATTAATCCATGCCCAAAAAGGAAGAACCGTTTGGATGATAGGGGGGAGGAGAAATTCATGAGAAAGAATCCAACAGAAAGAAGAAAGAGGAAAAGAGTATTGGTATTGGCATGTTCAGTGATGGAGAGAGAAATCCGACAATTTCAAAATGGCCGATTGGAATTTAAATTTCTTGATTATGGGCTTCATCGAACGCCTGAGAATATGGCTCAGGCCCTTCAGTTAGAAATCAATAAAGTCTCTGAGAAAGATTATGAGGAAATCATCCTTGGATATGGACTCTGTAGCAATGGGATTGTAGGTATTACTTCCAAAAAGCATAGACTCATTATTCCACGAATTCACGATTGTATCTCCCTTTTCCTTGGATCGGTTGAATCTTACCAAAAACAATCAAAAGAATTTCCAGGAACCTATTATCTCACCCCAGGATGGATTGAGAAAGGACAGACTCCTATTTCTAAATTTAAATCCTACGCCCAATCTTATGGTGAGGAAACAGCTAAATGGGTCCTCCACGAAGAGAGGAAACATTATACCCGAATCGTTTTTATTGATACGGGAGTGTATCCTCCCGAACCTTATCGAAAGATTGCGCTTGAAAATGCTGAGTTTTTAGGGGTCTCTTATGAGGAACTAAGAGGTTCACCCGATCTGTTTAAAAAATTATTACAGGGACCGTGGGAAAAAGATTTTCTAATTATAGAGAGAAATCAATCTGTAAGGCAAGAATCTTTTCTTGACCTATGAACAGAATCAAAGAGTCTATGAATCCCTTTTTAAAAGAAGAATCCGAGACAGCGACCCAACTCTTTCAACTCCAGAAAGCAGTCGTTCAAAAGGATTGTAAGGCGGTGAAAGAATTGACCGAAAGAATGGTCAAAGAAGGGGTCGATTTATTTAAAATCCTTAATCAAGGGCTCATCCCCGGAATGCTTGAGGCGAGCGAGCGATTCCGAAAAGGGGAGTTTTTTATCCCGGAACTCCTTATGTCTTCAAGGGCCTTGAAATTTGGCCTGAATGTCCTGAGGCCTCTAATTCAGGAAAGAAAAAACAGGGCATTAGCCAAAGTCGTCATTGGCACTGTAAAGTTTGATCTCCATGATATTGGGAAGAATCTCGTGATTATCCTTCTGGAAGGAAATGGATTCGAAGTGGTCGATCTCGGAGTGGATGTTTCTCCTGAAAAATTTATTAGAGCGGTGGAAAAGAATGAAGCTCAAATCTTAGCGATGTCTTCTCTTCTCACTTCCACGATGAGCTGGATGAAGTTTACGATTGAGCACCTTCACGCCTCCGGTTTAAAGAGAAAAGTCAAAACATTAGTCGGGGGAGCTCCTGTAACACCCATCTTTGCAAAAAATATTGGAGCCGATGGATATTGTCGAGAAGCTACCTCTGCACCTTCAATGATAAAGAAACTTTTGGGAATTGAAGGAGATGAAAGAGAGGCTCTTGCTGAGCAAATTTCGGGAAAACTCTAAAACCTTTCGTCGAGCAGAAGCGTTCGTTCAAAAAACAAGAATTCCTTTAAGATTATTAAATCCCAGGGGAAGAATCCTTTGGGAATCACCTTATTTTAAAAATCGC
>JBDOIB010000083.1:0-11873 GCA_041082155.1 Thermodesulfobacteriota bacterium
CCCTTCCCTCCTGAACCGTAAAGACGAACTTTTCTCCTCCTTCCTCCAGAAGAGCTACTTTTGGGATTACAAGGGTCTGGGGCTTTTCTGAAAGTGTTAATTCAACTTTGGCAAACATGCCAGGTTTCAGGAGCCTCTTTGGGTTTGGAATATAGATTTCTGCTTGAATCGTTCGAGTGCTCATATCCAGAGCAGAACCGATCTGTGCAATCTTTCCTTCAAAGGATTTCTCGGGCAGAGCTTCTGTCCAGATCTTGGCTCCCATTCCTACACGAAGAAGAGGGATCTCCTTTTCCGGAATATGGGCAACGACCTTTACGGTTTCGGTATGAACGAGACTGACGATAGGGGTAGAAGGAGATACTAAGGTCCCTGGATCGACATACCTTCGGCTGATCTCACCCGAGAAGGGAGCTCGGATCTTGGTATATTCCAATCGTAACGTTTCCTGCTTAAGAATCGATTCCACCTCTTTTAACTTTGCGTGGGTGGCCTCTCTTACCTCTTGCCTGGCTCCTTCTCTGAGAAGCTTCAGGTGCTCCAGAGAGGACATTAATTGAGCCTCAGCCACTTTAAATTCCATTTCCGCAAGATCCCATTCTTTTTTAGAGACAACCCCTCTCTGATAAAGGGCTACGATCCTTTCCCGATGAATCTTTGCATTCTCAAAACGGGATTGAGCCTGTTTGACAGCCTCTTCAGCCTGTCTGAGTTCCTCAACCCTTGTTCCTTTTTGAATCTCCTCAAACTGGGCACGAATCTGAGCTAATTTGGCCTCAGCCTCTTTTACTTTTAAAAGGTATTCCGTATCATCTATTTCGGCGATCACTTTCCCTTGAGAAACAGGGTCTCCCAATTGGACATCGATTCGTTTGAGATACCCTGAGACCTTCGGGAATAGATCTACCTGCATGAGGGGAGAAATATCTCCCGTGAGAACGATAGAATATGAAAAGGATTTCTTAATGACAGGAGAGGTTTGAACCGGAATCTCCCCTCTTTTCACTCTGTTGGCTTGAGATTTTTTCTGGGTGAGGGCCCATCCTCGATAAAGAAGCAAACCCACTAAAAAGACGAAAAACGTGAAGAGGAACCATTTATGATATCCTTTAAATTGGATCATGTCCCTTGTTCCCAGGAGGCTAAATAGGCCTTCTGTTCCGGAGTCAATTGATCAATCTCGATTCCCATCGAACGGAGTTTCATTTGGGCGATCGCCTGATCAATCTCCTCGGGGACGGGATAAACCTTCCTATCCAATCCCCCATGATGTTTCACCAAATATTCCAGAGAAAGGGCTTGATTGGCAAAACTCATGTCCATAACACTTGAAGGATGGCCTTCTGCGGAGGCGAGGTTGACCAATCTCCCTTCGCCTAATAGATAAATCCGTCGGCTATTGTGAAGATGGTATTCCTCAACAAACTCACGGATAGGCTTTCGAGAAAGGGTGACTTCTTCCAATCCCTTTAAGTCGAGTTCCACATTGAAGTGACCTGAATTCGCTACAATGGCCCCGTCCTTCATCTTTAAAAAGTGTTCTTTCCGAATCACATGGAGATTTCCAGACACGGTACAGAAAATATCTCCTAATTCTGCGGCCTGGCTGATGGGCATCACCGGATATCCATCCATCACAGCCTCTAAGGCCTTTAAGGGATTCACTTCGGTCACGATCACGTGAGCTCCCATTCCCTTGGCCCGCAAGGCTAAACCCTTTCCGCACCACCCATATCCCACCACCACAAAAGTGGCTCCGGCAAGAAGCCGATTGGTGGCTCGGAGAATTCCATCGATGGTGGACTGTCCAGTCCCATAGCGATTGTCAAAGAAATGTTTGGTTTGGGCATCATTCACGGCAATGATCGGAAATTGAAGAACCCCACTTTTTTCCATTGATCGAAGTCGAATCATTCCGGTGGTCGTCTCCTCGGTTCCTCCTAAGACTCCTCGAAGGATTCTCTCCCTTTCTGACAAAGAGAGCCCTTCAGCCCAAGCTCGTAAAGAGGGTGAAAGTTCTTCCCATTTCTTCAACGAAAGAAAATGGAGGGAAGAAACGAGATCTGCCCCGTCATCCATCGTGAGATGGGGAGAGAAGGCCAGAGCTTTTTGAATGTGATGATAATAGGTGAGGCTATTTTCGCCCTTAATGGCAAAGACAGGGATTTCCAATTCCTTAACGAGATAGGCCGCCACATCATCTTGGGTACTGAGGGGATTGGAGGCACAGAGGCACACTTCTGCCCCTCCCGCCTGAAGGACTTTCATCAATACCGCTGTTTCTGTGGTGACATGAAGACATGCCGAAACGCGAAAGCCTTTTAAGGGTTTCTCCTTTTCGAATCGACCCCGAATAAGCTTTAACACAGGCATGGCCATCTCGGCCCATTCCACTCGAAGTCTTCCCTTTTCTGCCAGTGAAGGATCCTTAATGTCGTAGTCCATGGTTCTCCTCAAATTAGAGTCCGGCTGCCCTTCTTAACTCTTCTGCCCGATGGGTACTCTCCCACGTAAATTCAGGTTCATTTCGACCAAAGTGTCCATAGCAGGCTGTTTTCTTATAGATCGGCCTTAAGAGATCAAGATATTTAATAATCGGCTTGGGTCGCAAATCAAAAAGTTCCCGGATCAGCTCAGCAATCTTATCGGGTGGAATTTTTGAAGTCCCTGAGGTATCCACCATCAAGGAGACAGGTTCCGCCCTTCCGATGGTATAAGCGATTTGGACCTCGCACTTCTCCGCCAAACCGGCTGCGACCACATTCTTAGCGATATGTCTGGCCATGTAGGAGGCACTCCGGTCCATCTTGGAAGGGTCTTTCCCTGAAAAACATCCCCCTCCATGACTTCCTACTCCTCCGTAGGTATCTACAATAATCTTTCTTCCCGTCAACCCACAGTCCGCTTTTGGGCCTCCCTGAACGAATCGACCGGTGGTATTGATATAGTACTTTGTATTCCTATCTCTCAACTCTTCAGGAATGACCTTAAAGATCACTTCTTCTTTGATGGCCTCTTGAAGGGTAGCGTAAGAGACGTTTTCCGAATGCTGGGCAGCGATGACCACAGAGTCCACCCGAACAGGCTTTCCATTGATGTACTGAATGGTGACTTGCGATTTCCCATCAGGCCTCAAGAAATCGAGGATCTTTTTCTTTCGGACTTCTGCCAACCGACGGGTCAGCCGATGAGCAAAGATAATGGGCATGGGCATCAATTCTGGGGTCTCGGTGCATGCATAACCGAACATGAGTCCCTGATCCCCTGCTCCCTGTTCATGATCCTCTCTTTCATCCACCCCTAATCGAATGTCTGGGGATTGTTCATCGATGGAAGTCAACACCGCACATGTCTCCCAATCGAACCCCATCGAAGAATCATTGTATCCTATCTCTCGGATTGTTTCCCTCACAATGGCAGGCATGTGGACATAACAGGAGGTGGTAATCTCACCGGCAATAATGGCCATTCCGGTGGTCACCATCGTCTCACAAGCAACCCTTGCCATTGGATCCTGAGCAATGATCGCATCCAGAATGGCATCAGAAATCTGGTCTGCGATCTTATCCGGGTGGCCCTCGGTCACGGATTCGGAAGTAAAAAGAAAATTTGTCATGGACATGGCTCTACTCCTCTTCTTTTTTTCTCCCTGACTTACTCCTTCAGATTTAGGATAAATCCTCTGGAGGAGGAAGGAGGCGGTAAGAATTTCTATGCTCTTCCCTCTTCAGGGAAGAAGGTTTTTAGTTCATTTGGAAATCGTTCTTTCACCCATCCTCGAAGATATCGCTTAATTTCCATTGCCGTGGAGAATTCAAATATTTTTTCGACTAACCCTTTTATTTCTTCATATCTTACCATCCTTAAAATCTTCTTAACCTTTGGGATGGAAATCGGATTCATACTGAATTCCTCTAACCCCATCCCTAATAATATTAAAACATGGAGAGGATCGGCTGCCATCTCGCCACAGATGGCAATGGGTCTCCCTGCTTGATGAGCTGACTGAACGACCATGCGAATAATCCTTAAAATGGCGGGATGAAGGGGTTCATAGAGATAGGAGACATGTTCATTGATCCGATCTACAGCCAGGGCATACTGGATGAGATCGTTTGTCCCAATACTGAAAAAATCGACTTCCCGGGCTAAAAGGTCTGAGGTAACAGAGGCAGAAGGAATCTCAATCATTGCACCAATCGGGATCTCCCGGTTAAAAGGGACCTTTGCTTTGGTCAATTCCCTTTTGACCTCTTCAAGGATCATCTTCGCTTTTCGAATCTCCTCAATCCCCGAAATCATAGGAAAAAGGATCCGAATTTTTCCATAAGGGCTTGCCCGGAGGATCCCTCTCAATTGGGTCTTGAAGATCTCAGCCTCTTTGAGGCTGAATCGGATTGCCCGAAGTCCCATGGCAGGGTTAGTTTCATTTCCTTTAGAATAGTCGGGGAGAAATTTATCTCCCCCAATATCCAACGTGCGAATGGTCGCTGGGGCAGGAGAAATACTTTCGACTAACTTTCGATAGGTTTGATAGTGCTCCTCTTCAGTCGGAAGGTCTTTTCGATTCAGATAGAGAACTTCTGTTCGAAAAAGACCGATCCCTTCTGCTCCATGGCTTTTGGCTGTTGGGACTTCCTCTAACATTTCAATATTGGCCTGGAGGCGAACTCGAATCCCATCTCTCGTCTCTGCAGGTAACGGGGCGTATTTTAAAGATTCCCGCTCCAGGAATCGGATCCTTTTTTTCCTCTCTACAAAGGACCGGAGGACTTCCTCCGTGGGATTTATGACCACATCTCCACTCTCCCCATCGATGATGAGGAGGTCTCCCCCATGGATGAGGGAAGTGGCCACTTCAAGCCCCACTACCGCAGGAATTCCTAAGGAACGCGAGAGGATGGCGGTATGGGAAACCCTTCCACCGATATCCGTCACAAATCCAGCGACATGATTAAGATTCATTTGAAGGGTATCGGCTGGCGAGAGATCATGAGCCACAATGATGACCTTCCCCTTAATCTTTGTAATGTCATCATGTTTCTTTCCCATTAAATTTCTAAAAATCCTTGCGGCCACATAATGGAGATCGCTCCGTCTCTCCCGAAGATACTCATCTTCAATGGTTTTAAAAGCCGAATCCAGCTTTTCAAGTGTAAGATCTAAAGCCCATTCTGAATTGACCTTCCGCTTTCGAATATGATCAATCGTACTGTGGATGAGCATCTGGTCGTCTAAGATCATCAGGTGGACATCCAGAATAAAGGCGTGTTGCCTCACCTCCGGAGAGAGAATCTTTTCTTTAATTTCTCGAAGTTGTCTTTTTGACTCTTCAATAGCCTTTAGGAACCGCTGAACCTCTTCTTCCACCTGCCAAGGATTGATCCGCTTCTGCGGAAGACGGACCTTATACCGCTCCACCAGATAAGCTCTTCCAGAAACGATTCCAGAAGACGCTCCAATTCCTCGAATCCACTTATTGACCTGCTCCTGTGCAAATGTTTTCATTCTTCTCCAAATTTGCTTTCAATCAATTTCCCTAAGGATTGAATCGCTTCAGCCGCGTCCTTTCCCTCTGCCTTCAGAGTAATCTTGGTTCCCTTTGCTGCAGCCAGCATGAGGATTCCCATGATCGACTTCCCATTCACCTCGATTCCGTCTTTCTCAATGATGATCTCAGAAGAAAATCGATTCGCCGTCTTGACCAAGAGGGCCGCTGCCCTTGCGTGAAGACCTAATCGGTTTTTAATTGTAAATGTTTGAACTTCCATTCCTCTCTAAGAAAGATTTCTTTGGAAACCTGCCCCAGAGATGAAACCTCATTCTCTCTTCTTTTCTACTCTCTTTTTGAGGACCTCACTGGCTAAATTGATATTCTTTTGGCCATAGTCCGTGATAAATGCAGCTAACGATTCAAGATCCATCTCCTCTTGATAGGTGGCCAATTTTAATAACATGGGAAGGTTCACCCCGGTGATCACCTCAATCCTTTTTTCTTCAAGAAAGGAGAGACTGATATTGGAAGGGGTTCCCCCATACATATCGGTGAGGATCAACACGCCCTCTCCACTGTCCACCTTTCGAATAGCAGCAATTATCTTTTCTCGGATTTCCTCCGTATCCTCTCTGGGATCAATTGAAACCGATTGAAAATTCTTCAATTCTTCTCCCACCACCAATTGAGCCGCTGCGATGAGCTCCTCCCCTAAACGACAGTGTGTAACCACGACCACGCCTACCATCTTCTTTTATCCTTTCTCCGCATCACGGTGCCGCACAGAGAGAGAGACCCCTTTCCCAGCCCACTCCTTTTGGAGGAGGTGGGCCAGCCGTTCGATCATCACAATGGATCGGTGTCTTCCACCCGTACATCCGATGGCAATCGTTAAATGGGTCTTTCCTTCTTTTAAATAGAGCGGAAGGAGGAACTGGATCAGTCCATAGACCCGATGAAGAAATTCCTGACTCTCCTCCCATTGAAGAACATACTGGATGACCCTCGGGTCATTTCCTTTTAATCGTTTAAGTTCCTCTACAAAATAGGGATTAGGTAAACATCGGGCATCGAAAACCAAGTCTGCCTCAAAAGGAATTCCATAACTATAACCAAAAGAGAGGAGGGTGAGAACCATCTGGGATGAAACCCATTCTCGCTGAGCATAAGCTTGAATCCTTTCCTTTAACTGGTGAACATTTAGGGAGGAGGTATCGATCACCTCGTTCGCCATATCCCGAAGTCCCTGAAGTTTCTTTCTTTCCAGGCGAATTCCCTCCAGAATGGGTCCTCCAAAAGCTAAGGGATGCTGTCGTCGAGTCTCGCTGTATCTTCGCATTAAGATGGGGTCTGAGGCCTCTAAAAAGAGAATTTCGATGGGGTATCCTTCCTCTCTAAGGGCTTGGATCATCTTTCTTGAATCTTCAAAAAAATTTTCTATCTCCCCTTCCTGGGTTTTCCCATCGGGAAGGTCTGATGGAGGAAACCCATGAAAGGAGGGGGCACTCCGAATATCCTCCACCACGGCAACCCTTGAAATTCTTCCACCAGACTCTTCACACAGTTCAAGGAATTTGGGTAGAAGAAGGATGGGGAGATTATCGACACAATAGAAGCCGATATCCTCTAAGGCTTTAATGGCTGTAGTTTTTCCGGATCCAGATAGACCACTGATGAGAATAATTCGAAGAAGCTTCACTCCACCTCACCTTCGAACTCCCTTTTCTTCCCCCTTCGTTCCTCCATCGTTTCCAGGAGTTTCTTCTCAAATTCCAAAGCAGAATGATATCCCATGGTTTTAAGGAGATGGTTCCTCGCCGCCACCTCAATAATTGTGGTTAGATTCCGAGCAGGGGTCACTGGAATCCTTAACATGGGAAGACTCACTCCTAAGATCGTATACTTTTCCTCTTCAAATCCCAAACGGTCATGATCCTGGTGGTTCTCCCAATCGACTAATTCTAACACTAAATCGATCTTTTTTCTTTCTCGGATCGCTTCCACCCCAAAAAGACTCCGGATATTAATGATCCCCAATCCTCGAATCTCCATGTGATGCTGGATGACCTCAAAGCCACTCCCGATGAGGGTGGTGGAAGACTTCTTCCGAATAAAGACCATATCATCAGCTACCAGACGGTGACCTCGAAGGATGAGATCTAAGGCACATTCACTCTTCCCGATCCCGCTCCGACCTAATAGGAGAAGTCCGACCCCGAAGACATCCATCAGGACTCCGTGGAGGCTGGTGGTAGGGGAAAGTTTCTCTTCCAGAAATTTGGTCACCCGATCAATAAATTCCGTGGAGTTCAGGTTGGTTCGAAAAAGGGGGATCTCTTTATCTTCTGCTTCATGAAGAAGAGCTTCAGGAATCTCGATATTTCGGGTCACCACTACACAAGAGAGGTTAAGGTTAAAGATTTGATGGATGACTTTTTGACGCACTTCCTCAGAAAGAGAAGAAAGATAGGTCATTTCTGTTTTTCCCAGGACCTGAAGCCGAGCAGGATTGATATAATGGGTAAATCCGGTTAAGGCCAATCCCATTTTTTGAACCTGGGAATGGGTAATCTTCTTCTTCAGACCCTTCCGCCCTGCCATGAGGGTAAGGCCCAGGTCAAATTCTTTATCCTCTTCTAACTCCTGAACGAGAACCTCACCCATCAATACTTCTGATCTTCCTCCGAGATGACCTCATAGAGCTCTCTTTGAGTTTTGGCCTCCATCAATCGTTTCTTGAAGGAGGGATCTTTTAATAAGTTGGCAATCCTGGCCAAGAGATGGAGATTGTCCGAAGCAGAATTCTCCGGGGCCATCACTAAAAAAAAGAGTTGGCAGGGTCGATGATCAATAGACTCAAAATCCACTCCCTGAACTGACCGTCCGAAAGAGATGAAAAATTGTTTTAACTTTTTGAGCCGTCCATGAGGAATAGCTACTCCTTCTCCGATTCCCGTGGAACCCAATTTTTCTCTCTCAAGAAGAATGGCAAGGAGTTCTTCAGATGAAGAGACTCCACAAGGCTGAACCAGAACCTCCGAGAGCTCCCTCAAAATAGAGATCTTATCCTTTCCTTTAAGTTCTGGGATAATCCACGACTCCTTCAGATAGTCTAAGATCTTCATTGCAGGGCCTTTGACTTTTTTCTCCTCTGGGAGAGATTCACTCTTTTCCCTTTCCCCCTTTTCTCCCGAATCTGGCGATCCATCTTTTCGACCATCTGATCGATGGCCGTATAGAGGTCCCTGTCCTTCCCCACACTAATATAAGTCATCCCGTCTCCAACCATGGTCATCTCCGCGGAATGAAGAAACTTCTCCACAGAGAGTACCACATGGCTCTCTTTGGGATTCATCATATATTTTTCCAATTTTTTTACCTTCTCCTGAACATACTCCCTGACGGCTGGGTCTGTCTCTAAATGTCGAAATGTGACTGAAAGTTTCATCGATCCACTCCTTCTTTATCCTTAAGGCCTTTAGGTGATTCTTCTTCGTTCATTGGAGGGAAGAATCTTTAGCATCTCCCGATATTTCGAAACCGTTCTCCGAGCGATATGAATATTCATCCCCTTTAAGATCTGAACCAGTTTCTCATCACTATAGGGTTTTCGAGGATCTTCCTTAGCGATGATCTCCCGAAGAAGATTCTTGACGGTCTCCGAGGCAAGGGCTTCCCCCTGGGCCGATGGAATTCCTGTATTGAAGAAAAATTTCAATTCATAAATTCCCTGAGGAGTATGCATATATTTATTATGGGTGACCCGGCTGATCGTAGACTCATGCATCTGGATATCCTCTGCCACATCCCTGAGGACGAGGGGTTTGAGAAATTGAATTCCGTGATCCAGAAAATCTCTTTGAAATTTCACAATACTTTTCGCCACTTTATAAATGGTTCTCTGACGCTGATCGATGCTTCGGATCAACCAGAGAGCAGAGCGCATTTTTTCTTGAATATATTTTCGTTCTTCTTGAAGGTTATGACGACCTTCTGAAAGAAGTCGACGATAATAAGGATTAACCCTCAATTTTGGAATGCCCTCGTCATTTAAAGAAATCACATACTCTCCTTCAACTTTATAGACATAGACATCAGGAATGATCTCTTGAACGATCTCCCCTCCAAACGCCTTCCCCGGTTTTGGATCTAATTTAAAGATAAGCGAAGCGGCTCGGGTCACTCGCTCCAAGGAGACTCCCAACTTTTTTGCAATTGCAGGGTAGTTTCGATTCTTCAACAAGGGAAGGTGCTCCGAAATGATCTTCTCAGCTATGGGATCTCTTATGGAGAGCTGTTCTAATTGAATCAACAGACATTCCCGAAGATCTCTGGCTCCCACTCCCACAGGATCAAATTGTTGAATCTTTCGAAGGACACTTTCCACAGAGGCGAGTGGAACTCCTGTATCCGCACTGATCTCCTCCAACGGGATCTTTAAATAACCATCATCATCGAGATTCCCAATGATCCAGAGACCTGCCTTTTCTTCCTCTTCGGTGAGTTGAGAGAGTTGGAGCTGCCAGTAGAGATGGTCAAAAAGGGTGGTCCGTTTTGTGAGAAGATTCTCTATCGGAGGCCGATCTTCCCCGTCCTGGTCCTTTTGTTTAACGGAAGGAGTTAAATTATAGTTTTCTAAATAGCTCTCCCAATCAAACTCATCTGAACCCTCCCCTTCTCCCTTGACTTCGAGGGTATGTTCAGCATTCAGGGAAGGTTCTTCTTCCTCTCTCAGAGGTTCTTCTTGTCCCTCACTCTCCTCAAATTCCACCTCCTCGAGCAAGGGATTCTCTCTCAGCTCCTGATTGATCAGTTCGACCAGTTCTAAACGAGTCAACTGGAGAAGACGGATCGCCTGCTGAAGTTGGGGAGTGATTACTAACTGTTGTGTCAGTTTAGGAGCTTGTTTAAGTTCCAAAGCCATTCGGCTCTCCCACACCCCTTCTCATCAGTTTTATTCTTTTGGCGGAAGATCGATTGAATCCAATTTAAATCTTTCTCCCAGATAGATCTTTTTTGCCTTTGGACTCTGAGCGATCTCTTCAGGACGTCCGGACTCCAGAAGACGACCTTCATTAATAATATAGGCCCGATCACAAACTCCTAAAGTTTCCCGAACGTTATGGTCTGTAATTATAATTCCAATCCCCATGGATTTCAATTGACGGATGATCCCTTGAATGTCCGCCACTGCAATAGGATCAATTCCTGCAAAGGGTTCGTCTAATAGGATGAACAAGGGGGAAAGAACAAGGGCCCGAGTAATTTCCACTCGTCTTCGTTCTCCTCCCGAGAGGCTGAAGGCTTTCTGTCTTCGAAGGCCAGAGAGTCCTAATTCATTCAAGAGTTTTTCCAATCGGGCCTTTCGATCTTCCTTTGAGAGGGATAGGGTCTCCAAAATGGCCATCAGGTTTTCCTCGACCGTTAATTTTCTGAACACCGATGGCTCTTGAGGGAGATACCCAATCCCCTTTCTGGCTCTCACATACATGGGGAGCTCGGTCAATTCTTCTCCGTTGAGAAATATTTTGCCTCCGTTGGGTCGATAGAGTCCTACAATCATATAAAAAATGGTTGTTTTTCCAGCCCCATTGGGTCCGAGCAGCCCTACGACCTCTCCTCCCCAGGCCTCCAAACTGACGCCATCGACCACCTTCCTCCGATGAAAGGTCTTTGTTAAATCTTCACATTTAAGATGAGAAACTCTTCGTTCTATTTTTTTTTCTCCTCTCGGGGTGGAGGAATAATCGTGGTGCTTACCCTTCCACCCTTTCCTCCTTCTACAAAACTTCTTTCTTCGTCAATGAGATAGACCACTTTTTCCCCGCGGATTACATTCTCCCCTTCCCGGATCACCACTTCTCCCTCTAAAACAATCTTATTCTCATTCTGATAAAAGGTTGCCTTTTGGCTGGTGGCCCTTCGATCTCCTTGGGTGACCCTCACATTCCCCATCGCGATGATCTCCCTGATTCTTCTCGTCTCTGGATCGTAATAAAGGGTCAATTGATTGGCATAAAGGGTGGCTTCCTCCTGTTTGGCCACCACATTCCCTTTAAATATGACATGATTCTTTTTTTGATCTCCCTCCACGGAATCAGAGGTGATATCAATGGGCGCACGGGAGGTAGTAAAGCCAAACCCTGGAGCTCCTCGCTTTGAGGTCTTTTTTTCAGGGTCTATCTTCTCTTGAGCCCCAACAAATGGATATAAGAAAAGGTATAAAAAGAGAAAGACCCCTACCCCAATCCTCCTTTTCATCCTTTTTCCCCTTTCCACCGGGCTTTAACCTGATGAAGCACTTTAAAGATTTTCTCCTCCAGAGAGAGGGACATTCCCTGACCTACCAATCGAATCTCCTTTCCTTCTAACTCAATGG
>JBDOIB010000089.1:0-6075 GCA_041082155.1 Thermodesulfobacteriota bacterium
ACATTGAGCTTTGAGGTAAACCCATGAAAAGAAAAAATGTATTAAAAATACTTATCCTTTTCGGGGTGATGATAGGGTGGGGGGGCGTAAACCTCCGTGCCCACACGATTCACTATGAAGTCCAACCCAAAGGGATCTCGGTAAAAATTTTCTATACCCAGAGCGACCCGGCAAGCTATTCCGAATATGAGGTCTATGGCCCGGGGGATAAGGAACCTTACCAGATAGGAAGGACGAATAGGGCTGGGTTTCTCTCTTTTCTTCCTGATCGACCGGGGACCTGGAAAATAAAAGTCCTCGGGGAATCCTCACATGGTTTCCATGGAATTACCTTCGAGGTCAAGGTGGATAAGGCCTTCGATCTGGAGTCCTTTGAAAAACCTCTGGTCGCAAAACACACGAAGGTGATCGTGGGGGTAAGTGTAATCTTTGGTCTGTTTGGCATTATTTCACTTTATCTCTCTCGCAAGAAAAAAAACTAATCCAAAAGGAGGAACCAGTATGGGGAAAAAGATGGTCGTTGCATTAATGTTTTTGATGGTGATTCTCTTCCCGATCTACGGATGGTCCCATCATGGGGGGATCAGCCTGGCGATGGGTCCAGGAACACCCATTGAAACCAATTCCCCTCTCACTCTTCCACAGGGAGGCATTGTTCTATCTGGTCGGGTAGAACATGTGGAATGGCGGAAGTATCGTTTTGCAGAGCCAGAGAACAAAGACTATTTTACTTTTTATAACATCGGGATCTCCTATGGAATAACTCCTTACCTGACAGGGAGTATCTTTTTACCCTATAATGTAAAGTCCCAGGACTCCCTGGGAACAAATCGAGGAATAGGAGATATCAAATTGAGTTTCCAGCTTGGATTGAACTATGATCCCCGAAAGGGATTGGGTCTAAATACTCCTGAAGATACAGCGGTGGCGGAAGGAAGTAAAAAGAGTTACTTCTCCCTCCTCAGCGGGTTTACCCTTCCTACAGGAAAGAACAAAAAGGAGCTGGGCGGTGAAATTGATCCTGGAATGCAACCTGGATTCGGAAGCCCTTCCTTTTCGATTGGAATAGCAGCTTCCCGGGAGATCATTCATCCTTTTTCACTCACCATGGACACCACCTATGAGATTTTTACCAGGCGGGAGGGTTTTAAATTTGGAAATGAATGGAGACTCAATCTTGCAGGAGTCTATGGGTTTTATAAAAAGGCTGAAAAATTACTCTCCCAGGTGGATGGGGTTCTGGAATTGAATCTCCTCCGAGTCGCACGGGATGAAGAGGATGGGGAAAAGTTAAGGGCCACCGGTGGAACCATCCTTTATCTTTCTCCTGGAGTTCGCTTAGGTTCTGCTAAATTATGGAATGCGAGCCTTGGATTAATGATTAAGTTTCCTATCTGGAAGCACCTGAATGAGAAGAGAGAACAGCAGGGAGCGGAGGGACTCGAAAAATATAGAGGGATCATCACTCTCTCCTTTTTCTTTTAAAGAATATATTTCATGAGAGAAGAAATTCCTGCCTTTCTTTTTCAAAAGGAGGTCGATCGAGCCCCGGGATCAAAAAAAGGACTCCCTTCTTCCTATTTTGATAGAAGCATTCACTCCCTCTCAAAATTCATTCTAACGACCTATATGGAGTGGGAGACTGCCTCACAAAGAGGTTTATTTCAGAGGATTGATCCAAGGATAAAAATTGTCTTTCTCATTTACTTTATCGTTATCGCGAGCCTGTTGAAAAACATTAATTCTGCAATCCTCCTTGGAACATTGATCTTAGTCCTTTGTATCCTCTCGAAGCTCCCCCTGTTTCAATTTTATAAAAAGGTCTTTATCACGGGGGGAATCTTTGGGTTTCTTATCCCCCTCCCCTCCGCACTCAATCTTTTTACTCCGGGAGAACCCCTACTCCCCCTCTTCTCCTTACCTAAATCTTTTATTCCTTCTGCCTCTGTCTTTCCTGAAGTGATAGGAATCACGAGCGAAGGGCTTTTAGGGGTTCTGATGATGGCCTGCCGAGTCATCAACTCTCTTTCAATTACCTTACTGGTCTTCTATACCACTTCATTCCCAGAGATGATGAGGGGATTCAGTTTCTTCCGAGTCCCAGAGGCTATGGTCATGATCATGACTTTGACCTATAAATATGTCTTCCTCTTTGTTAAAATGATTCAGGAGATGTATCTGGCCCGAAAGGCCAGATATATGGGAGGAGAAAAAGAATCTACAATGAGATCATGGATAGCTGGAAGAATTGGTTTTATCTTTCAACGGTCTCAAAGGCGATTTGAAGAGGTTTATCGAGCGATGGTTTCGAGAGGATTCAGCGGAAAGATTAAGAATCCTACTTCCCCACCTCTTTGCTTAAGGGACCTTTTGGCTGGAATTTTCCTCCTTGTTATAGGAATTCTATTGGTATTGATATAAATAAGGATATGACTACCATCTTAAAGGTCGAAGAGGTGACCTATCGGTATTACCAGAAATTCACCGCCCTTGAAGAGGTGAGTTTAGAGGTGAAGGCGGGGGAACTTCTGGCGATTGTAGGAGCCAATGGAAGCGGAAAATCCACCCTTCTTCAGGTGATGGATGGGCTCCTCTATCCGGAGAAAGGAAAAGTTTTCTTTAGGAATCTCGAAGTTTCTGAAAAGAGTTTAAAAGATAAAAAATTTTTAGGAATGTTCCGGAGACAGGTCGGTTATATCTTTCAGGATCCCGATATCCAGCTATTTTGTCCAACAGTTTATGAGGAACTATTATATGGTCCCCTTCAGATGGGACTTGCCCAGGAAGAAGCTCACCAAAAAAGTATCCAGATCCTAAACATGCTCTCCATTTCCCACTTAAAGGACCGTCCTTCCTATATGCTTTCGGGAGGAGAAAAAAAGAAGGTGGCCATTGGATCCGTTTTAACCATGAATCCCGAATTGATTCTATTTGATGAACCCACCAATGGACTTGATCCCAGAACTCAAGTGTTTTTGGTAGAACTTCTATTGTCCCTTCACCGAGCAGGAAAAACCATCGTTGTGGCTACCCATGACCTGGAGCTGGTCGGCGAGATTGCAACCCGGGTTGCTGTGCTCTCGGAAGAGCATCGCCTTGCAAAGATTGATAGCACCGAAAACATTCTTTCTGACCAGGAGTTACTGCTTCGGGTGAACCTCATCCATGAGCATGTCCATCGACATGGAGAGGTCGTTCACCGTCACTTGCATTTCCATCCAATCCCTCATCGTCACGAAAGTTAAATGATGACCTGATCTTCAAGACCAACTCTTGACAAATATCCTTCCCAGCGTTATTCTCAAATAAAAATAACGCTTAAAATAAGAAATGAAAGCGGGACTCAAACTATGGATTGACCATCATGGGAAGGCGTTTGGAGACGGCCCTTACGAGCTTCTGAAGAGAGTCGATAGAACTCACTCCCTTCACCAGGCCGCCATCGAGATGAAAATGTCCTATAGTAAAGCCTGGCGGATCATTCGGACCATGGAAAAGAGGCTTGGTATATCTCTTCTTCACCGAAAAGTCGGGGGAGAATCCGGTGGAGGATCTCAACTCACTCAGGAAGCAAAAGAGTTGATGGCGCGCTATAAACCTTTTCGAGAAGAAGCGAAGAAGGCTGTGGAGAAGATTTTTCGTCGTTATTTTCATTCATTGGAGGAAAAAGAATGAAAATAAAAAAATACGCAATCATTTGGATCTGCTTGACTGTGATTGGATGGGCTCAAAATGGATCTTCTTCTTCACGATTGCTTCTTTTTGCTGGAGCGGCCAGCAAACCCGCGACGGAGGAAGTGATCCAGCTATTTCAAAAAAGAACTGGAATTTCCGTTGATGCAAGTTTCGGTGGTTCTGGTTTTGTTCTTTCCCAGATGAAATTAACCCGAAAGGGTGATCTTTACTTCCCAGGATCTTCCGATTTTATGGAACTGGCTAAGAAAGAGGGTCTTGTCTTTCCTGAAACAGAAAAAATTATCGGGTATCTTATTCCTGCTATTAATGTTCAAAAAGGAAATCCTAAAAGGATTTTTAGCCTAAAGGATTTAACTCGAGAAGGAATCCGGGTGGCTATTGCGAACCCGGAATTTGTCTGTGTGGGGGCTTACGCTGCGGAAATCATTGAAAAAAATCTGAATCCACATGAAAAAGAGAAATTAAAAAAGAATCTCGTGAATTATACAGAAAGCTGTGAAAAAACGGCAAACGCCATCTCCCTGAAAGCCGTGGACGCTGTGATCGGATGGAGGGTCTTTCAATACTGGGATCCCGAAAGGATTGAAACAATCTATTTAAAACCCAGTGAAATCCCAAGAATTGGATATATTCCCATAGCTATTTCAACATATTGCAGGGATAAAGGCCTGGCTCAAAAGTTTATCGATTTCCTTCTCTCTACGGAAGGAAAAGAGGTCTTCCAAAAATACCATTATTTAATGGATCTTCAAGAAGCCCGCCAATTTACCAGATCCGAGACTCCTGTAGGAGGAGAATGGAGACTTCCTGAAGAATGGAGAAGAGGAAAGTAATGGGATTCCGGCAGACCATGATTGGTATAGCTTTTGGAATCTTTTTCTTCTACCTGACATTAATTCTTTCTCTCTTCTATTTCGCAGGAGGAAAAGGATTCTGGGAGGCGTTTCTCAATCCCTATACCCTGTACTCCATTCGTTTAAGTTTAATCGCTGCCTCGCTTGCTACTCTTTTCGCCATTTTAATCGGTCTTCCTTCTGCTTATGCCCTTTCCCGTTTTGAGTTTTTAGGAAAGAATGTCATTGATACATTTTTAGAAATTCCAATGATCCTCTCTCCTATTGCACTGGGTGCATCTTTCCTTGTCTTCTTTAATACCCCCATTGGTCAATTGATCCAAGAAAGAGGGATTCTTTTTGTCTTTGAGATCCCGGGGGTCATCCTTGCTCAATTTGCCACGATTGCAGGTCTGGCCACTCGATTGATGAAGGCTTCACTCGACGAAATTTCTCCACGATATGAGGCTGTAGCTCGTTCCCTTGGTTCTTCACCATGGAAGACTTTTTATCGAATTACCCTCCCCCTTTCCTATCGGGGACTTCTGGCCTCAGTAATCCTCTGTTGGGCAAAAGCGGTAGGAGAATTTGGCGCGACCGTCACACTCGCTGGGGCAATGGCCGGGAAAACAGAGACCATGCCTATTGCTATCTTTACAGCCCTGGCCTCTGCGAATATTGAAAAGGCCGTGGTGCTTATCCTGATTTTGGTCTTTTTAGGAGTGATCACCCTCTATGGGGTTCGATGGATGGGCAAACGATATCGGTATGATTAGGGTAGAGGGGCTCAGCATCCATCTAAAAACATTTGGATTTAGCGATCTTGACCTCGAAATTGGGAAAGGAGAATTCCATTTTTTACTCGGACCTACCGGAAGTGGAAAAACCCTGATTCTTGAATCAATTATAGGGCTTCATAAACCACGAAAAGGAAAAATCTGGATCGATGGAAAAGAGGTCCAGAGACTTCCTCCTGAAAAAAGAGAGATCTCTTATGTTCCTCAGGACTTGGCTCTCTTTCCCCACCTGAGTGTTTTGGAGAATATTCTTTATGGAATTAAAGCCAGAGGTCTCCCTTTAAGGGATTATGAATCCTATATAAGAGATCTCATTTCCCTCACTAAAGTGGACTCCCTTCTTCATCGGTATCCTCCCCGCCTCAGCGGTGGAGAGAAAAAGCGAATAGCCCTCCTTAGAGCATTGGCCTCAAAACCAAAACTTCTTCTCCTTGATGAACCTCTCGTAGGGCTCGATCCATCGATCAAATTCGAAATCCTCCAACTTCTAAAAACCCTTCATACCTCTTTACAACCAACCATTCTTTGTGTCTCTCATGATTTTGAGGAAGCTTACATGCTGGCAGATCGAATCACTATTTTCATGAATGGAAAAGTGGAGCAGGAGGGCACCAAAGAGGAGATTTTTTTAAGACCGAGGTCTATTAATGTAGCCCGATTTCTTGGATTAAAAAATCTCTATCGAGCCAATTTTATGTCCAAGGATTCCAATCAACAAAGATGGTTTTTAGGAATCAACGGACTATCCT
>JBDOIB010000126.1:0-1019 GCA_041082155.1 Thermodesulfobacteriota bacterium
TAGAAGGATCTCTTAGTTGACTTAAAAATTTTGGTTACATCACACCCAAGTTCCTGCATTATAACGGTCGGAAGATGCATCCCACAGAACCCTCCCTGGCATCGCCCGGCCATAACCCTTACCCTTCGTTTGAGGCCATCGAGCGTCGAAGCAGGGATAGGCGAAGAAAGGGCATGTTTGACCTCCGCCAGAGTGACCTCTTCACAACGACAGATGATTTTTCCCCAATCGGGATTTTCTGCAATCAGATGCTCTCGTTCTTCAAAGCTGCAGTTTCTGAAAACCGGAAAGGCCGTTCGAGGAGAAATCCTTTTCTCCCGCAACGTGATACCAGAATCGTTCAATTTCTCCCCCACATATTCGGCAATCCCCAGAGAAGCGGTAAGACCGGGAGATTCAATGCCACAAAGGTGTAAAAGACTCGGAAGAGAAGAAGAAAAGAAGATCCGGAAATCCCGTTCTGGAAGCGTAGGTCGCAGCCCCGAAAATGTGGTAATCGTCTGGTCAAATGGGAGGCAAGGAACCAATTTGCGAGCACCTTCTTCCACTTCTTTAAGTCCCCAAAATGTGGTCGCGGTATCCTCTTCGTCCACAGGCTCAAAATTAGGACCCACCAAAATATTCCCCTCAGGAGTGGGAGATACCAGTATCCCTTTGCTTTCTTCTGTCGGTACAGGATAAAGAACATGCCGGATCAACGAAGCACATTCTCTGTCAAGCACGAAATACTGTCCCCGAAAGAATCGATGAGGAGAAACCGCATCGTTACTGAAACGAGCAAGCTTTGTCGCATATAAACCAGCACAATTAACGACTCTTTTTCCCAGGTACCAACCGTTTCTTCCCAGAATTTTAATTCGATTATTGCCTCCACTCTCAAACCCTGTAATTTCCTCATCAAAGATAAAATGCACCCCGTTGAGTGCAGCAAACTCAGCCAGAGCAAGATTCAGCGCAAATGGAGAAATAATCCGGGTCTCGGGATCGTGGTAACAGGCAAAGATGCGGGGGTTCAATGA
>JBDOIB010000128.1:0-5676 GCA_041082155.1 Thermodesulfobacteriota bacterium
GGTAGATTCAATTTACCACAAATTAAAGGAAGGACCTATTTTTTAAAAGTTATTTTGGACAAGACTGTCCAAAAATATTTTTCGATCTTTCCCATCATAAAAAATAGATTTTTATCATTTCCCTGTGATGTTTGGTGATAGACCGCACCCTTGTATTCGATTCTTAAAGGTCTGACCACGAAAGACTAATATTAAATTGACGCCTCTGCGAAATTCTTCTTAGAAGGAGATATGAAAATTGGGCTCTTGGGTTATTGCATCATTCATTGGCTTAACGTTCCGGTTACAGCAGCGGCGTGGAGTGCTGTCCGCCGGAACCAGTTGTTTAGGGGGTGTCGCCATTTCTACCGCTCTGTTTAGACTTCTCCGTTAACCACCCCACCAATGGAGGAACCCAACAGAGATTCGCCCCAATGGTTTCAAGTGCTGTATATACCTGGGTTGTGGGACTAAAACCGACAAGTCGAACCAAAACCAGACCAATCGGAACAATCAAGACGATAGATAGACTAGTCACCATCACTGGATTACGTAAATATTGACTGATGGTTTTCAGCCAAGTTCCTTCTGTTCTACGAAGAAAAATAAACCCTGAGATATTGGCTCCAATCTGATCACTAAGCGCATAAAAATAGGGAATGTAGAATCCTTCCACTCCATAAACATTCACACCAAAGAAACGAGAACCCCAATCAATAATCCATGGCGCTGACATTCCAAGAAATTTCCCCCATCCATAGGCTTCTGCCATAGAACTGGAAACTCGATAAAGCCGCCGGCGAATGGCGTAAATTCCCTCAAAGATACTTTCGCCTTCTCCAGAGAGTGTGCGAACAAGCCATTGTCCTATGGAACTGCGTTGAAAACCGAGATAATCTAGCAAGGCACCGAAAAAAAGCCCCCCAGCATATCCGGAAACTGTATATTTTAGCAACTCACTAAATTCGCCTTCGCCTTTTTCTTCTGGAGCGTCTTTTGCTTCTTTGCTCATAATCTGAATAATTTAGGTGTTTTGTCTGTAACGGCGTCCAACGCTCCGCATAACCAGCTGGCAATGGAGCGCAGCGAAATTGCCAGTTTGAGTTGATGCGGTTGTTAGATGCTCTCTTCAAAATAGTCGTTGTCTATCTTCTTAACCGGATATAATGATACTGTAGATACACCGACATCATGATCAATCATTAAATTGGCCAGCTGCTCACCATCAATTAGGACAATCTTGCTACCTATTTGTGAAACATAACTTTTAGCATCCTCAGTAAACCTTGAGGTGGTAATGAAAATGCCCTTATTCGCTTTTTGCGCCTGAAGTGCCCCTGCAAATTGCATTACAGCAGGTCGCCCAACAGGATTGTCTTCCCAGCGTTTTGCCTGAACATAAATCACATCAAGGCCAAGTCTGTCTTCTTTGATAATTCCATCGATCCCACCATCTCCAGTTTTGCCGATGGCTTTACCAGCCTCAACACGGGAGCCACCGTAACCCATTTTAACCAATAACTCCACAACAATTCTTTCAAAGAACGAAGGAGAAACTTTTTTAAGTTTATTAAGTAATTCTTCGGCTAATTCATCCCGTAAATTTTTGTAAGCTGTTTCTAGGACCTCTGAGGGAGTTGCCGATGAAATATCTGAAATTACTTTAGAGTCCGAAATCTTATCCTTGCTTCTTGTCCCTTTTAATTTTTGAAACTCAACGAACTCGGGATATTGTTGAAGAAGTTTTACATTTATTTCTTTTGGTTGTGACTGAAGGAGCTTCTCTCCTTTTTTAGTGATTCGGAAATACCCTCTCCGAGTTCCCTCAAGGAGACCGGCTTTTTTCATGTAGGTTGCCGCCCAACCCACTCGATTTACGAATGTAGCTTGAGTTCCACTTGGAAGCATCTCCTTTAAGTCTTCGTCTGTAAGGCCAAATTGCTTCGCAAGAATATCAACGGCTTCGCTGATCGATAGTTCACCACCTTTTTTCGCTGCAATCTGAAGAAGGGGAAGCATTAAACTTTGATAATCCGGAATGGCCATTTAATTATCTCCCTTATACGTTTAATGTCTGAAATCAGTGGTGGTTGTCAGCCATACGCTGGAATGATTTGTTAGCAGTAGATTATCGCTCCGTTCATCGCACCACCATTTCTCAACAAACTTATGAACGCCCATATTAGGGAATCGATGACCTTAATGTCTGAAAAGTGTTGAGGATTGAAATGCTGTCGGAATGCCTGAATTGAGGGGGCTAGTAATCCTCCGTTTAGCACTCGGTGATATTCCTCACAAAGAAATTGATGAAACTGTGAATACATATTGATTCTTTGTAGAATTGGCAAATGTTGGTCGGGTTCAGTAAAGAAATAGAAATCCCGAATCATCGCATCGTATATTGGGATTTGGCGATTCAGCATATGGCAAAGCTTTGAACAGAATGAAAACTGCAAAGATTGTCTTCCGTTGTTGTGTGTTGGTATCTGATAAAGCTGATACGCAAGGGTATCAATTTGTGGTGGATTATTGTTCAATCCTGCCTGAAGCTGCTGAAAATAATGTTGGCGATAATCTTGGGACAAACGGGCTGCATTGAGCCTCCAATATACTACATACCTGTTTTGATATTCAGGATTCGCAACTTGGTGAATGTTTCGAACTAACCAGTCATATTCGGTAACATGAGCGGCCGGAATTAATCCGAGGATGTGTTGTATGTGATTATTGATCAAATGGTACATTCTAATTTTTCCATGCTAACATTATTTTTTAAATTTATTCTATTCATAATAAAATCATATTGGAATTAATAAGGTTTGTCAAGAAAATTATTAATAAAATCATCAGGTTATGGGAAAAATGCAGATATAATTATCGTTATATCGAATCCTTTTAATTTCGGAAATTGTTAGGCTGAAGCTCTATGAAACCTCTTTAAATAAGGATGGAAACGTAAAATCTCAACATGTCCCTTAATATTTGAAGTAGGTCTCCGATTCCTATTAATTTCTAAATGAACCCCTTACTACTCGTTTAAACAGTGATCAAAAGAAGCAATTTCTTTTCGATTCCCAAAAGAAATCTTGATTCCTTATAGGTTTTGGGTAAAGAATTCATATCAATAAGTTTTTAAAGCAGAGAACTTCAAACCAGAATGGAGGATGGAATTATGTTTGATATTCTTCTGACGGATGAGGAGAAAAGGTTAAAGCAGGAGGTTAGAAGATTCGTGAAGGAGAAGGTCCCGAGTTCCCTGGTTCGAGCCATGGACCAGGATCAGGTGAAATACCCGAAAGAGTTTATGAAAAGTTTGGCAGAGGAGAACCTCCTTGGCCTTCGCTTTTCAAGACAATGGGGAGGAAGGGAAATCAAATGGACAGGGGAAGTGGCGGCGATCGAAGAGATCGGGGTTCTTGGCTCTGGGATGACCTGCCTTTACTCCCTGGTCAGTATTGTTGGCGAAGCCCTTCATACCTTTGGGACTATTGAGCAGAAAGAGAAATATCTAAGACCTACTTTGGAGGGGAAACTCTGCTGTGCAGAAGCCCTGACGGAGCCTCGAGGAGGTTCAGACTTTTTCGGTGCTACCACCCTCGCCAGAAAAGATGGAGATTTCTACATTCTCAATGGACAGAAACGTTTTGTGGTGGGTGCAGAAGGAGCAGACTACTTCTTGGTTTACGCTAAAACAGCCCCAGAGGCAGAACCTCATAAGTCCATTTCCTGTTTTATTGTCGAAAGGGATATGGGAGTGGAGATAAAACATGTCTACGGTCTTCTGGGATCCCGCGGGGGAGGGACGGGTCGTCTCTATTTTCGGGATACTCGAGTCCCTGCAAGGAATCTTGTAGGGCCGGAGAACGGAGGAGCCATCGTGTTTAATCGAATGATGATCCCGGAACGACTCACCACCGCTGCAGGAGCTCTCGGGATGGCCCGATGCTGCCTGGAAATTGCTGTTCGTTACAGTAATCGAAGAAAGGCATTCGGAGAACGGATTCGCCGATTCCAGGCTGTCAGTTTCAAGGTGGCTGATTCGATTGCAAAACTGGACGCGGCCAGAAGTCTGGTTTATGTCACTGCGAGGCACGTGGACCAGGGGCTTGATTCAAGAAGATTTGTTTCGGAAGCAAAGAAGGTCTCCACGGAGATGCTCTGGGAAGTTGTGAATCATTCGATGCAGATCATGGGGGGAATTGGATATACCAATGTCTATCCCATCGAACGCTTCTTTAGAGATGCAAGACTCCAGATGATCTGGACAGGAACCAATGAGATTATGGATCTCCTCATCCAGCACGAATTCTATAACGAAGTCTTATCCCGGGTCGATGATTCAAGAGAGGTGGAGAAGGATGCAGGAGACCTCGAAGGAGAAGAAGAAAAAGTCTATGAATAATCTAATTGCCCTCGCAATAAGCATGTCCCGAGCGTTGAGAGAAGAATGAAGGTGAGATAGAGAAGCTCATGGGTTATGGTTAAGCTTTGGAGTAAGCGTAAGGAAAGCCCTCTCAAGACCTCTGGCAAGAAGAGGGATATCCTCATCAAAAACAGTCCTCATATCGAGGAGGAGTTCCTCTCGACTGATCCGAGAAATGATGGGTGGATCTTCCCCGCGTAATCTCTTCTCCAAGGCGTTAACGGAGAAATGAACTGGTTTAATGGAAATGACCATTGTAGACAAAGATTGTAACGGAAGAGCCCCTCCTCCAACTTGAGATACATCCTCTCGAAGAAGAATTACGGCCTTATCTTTTAAAGAATTAGAGATTCTCCTCAAAAGTCTTCTCCCTTTTCTCTTCAGCGTCTTCAAATCGAATCCTAACATTCGTAAGGTAGGAACCTCTTCCATTACCCTCTTTTCATCCTGATAGAGAATGAGGGTGGACTCCAGAGCAGCCAGGGTGAGTTTGTCAATCCTGAGAGCTCTGGTCAGAGGATTCACCTTAATTTTATCCAATATCTCTTTCTTCCCTAAAATAATTCCGGCTTGAGGCCCTCCCAGCAGTTTATCCCCGCTAAAACAGATTACATCCACTCCGGTTTTGATCGCCTCCTGGACAGTAGGCTCTTTCTCCAGTCCATACTGGCTGAGATCGATGAAACACCCGCTCCCGAGGTCCTCCATTACAGGAAGCCGATACTCTCTTCCCAGCTGAACAAGTTCCGAAAGGGTAACTGTTGAAGTAAAACCCATAATCCTGAAATTACTCGTGTGGACCTTCAGAAGTAAGGCTGTGTCCGGACCAATGGCCCTTTGAAAATCCCGTAGATAGGTCCGGTTTGTGGTTCCCACCTCTTTGAGAATCGCCCCACTTCGTCTCATCACATCAGGAACACGGAAGGCCCCTCCAATCTCCACCAGTTCCCCCCTTGAAATGATGACCTCCTTTCCTTCGGCCAGGGTGTTCAGACAGAGGAGCACAGCTCCTGCATTGTTATTGACAACCATTGCCGATTCTGCTCCTGAAAGTCGACAGAGGAGTTCTTCTACATGGGTGTAGCGATCTCCCCGTTCTCCAATTGTGAGATCATATTCGAGGTTTGAATAGGTTTTGGAGATCTCCATGATATGTTGAAGGGCCCGGGGGTGGAGAGGAGCCCTTCCTAAATTGGTATGAATCACGACACCGGTCGCATTGATCACCCGACGAAGCTTTGGCTTTATCAAGAGGTCAAGTTCTTTCCGGATAA
>JBDOIB010000133.1:0-2011 GCA_041082155.1 Thermodesulfobacteriota bacterium
CTAACTCATTCTTTAATGAACTCCCTTTAATTATTATATCCTGCAATGCTTGTATAAAATGATAAACAGGGCTGAAATTTGCTAATTTCTGGAAAAATTTCGGGAATATGAATATTGGAACAAAGGCTCCTGAGAGGAACATTAAAGGTGAAAAGGTAATATTGGATATAGAGATTGCCATTTCACCAGTCTTTGAAATGCTTGCTATCAATCCTCCTCCTAGATAAAAATATGGTATTTAAATTTTTCTCTGAATTTGATAGAAAAGAGACCGGAAGAGGGTGAAACACCATGCGACCTGAGCTCTTAGGCTCACATAGGAGCATGTTCTCTTCTCTCCCGGTCTCATATAAGTTGATTGTGCCTTCAGGGCACACCTCAACCAGGAGGTTGAGAGGGAGAGAGTCACCCTCTAAACCATCTATGGAGGTGTCAGAATGATTAACTATTTCTGTGGTATTGATATCTCTAAAGATTCTTTCTCCGTTGCCCTCTCCTCTCGTTCTTCCTCCATCTTCTCCTCTTCCTTCCCTATGAACATCTCCGGCTTCCTCTCCTTTGAGAAACTTATCTCCCCCTTCAAAGATTCCCTCCTTATCGGCTTGGAGTCCTCTTCTATCTACCACCTTAACCTCCTCTCCTTCCTCAAAGAAAAAGGTTTCAGCACAAAAACCATCCACCCCTACAGACTCTTCCACTTCTCCCGCTTCCTCAACCCTAAACCCTCTAAATCCGACTCCAAAGATGCTAAAACCATCTGTAAGTTCCTCATCTCTTCTGCCTCCGATGAGTCCATCCCTTACCCTCCAGAAGCCGAGATGATTAAACCTGTTGTAAGAGAAAAAGAGAGAATCTCCCATGCAATCGCTAAAACTAAAACAGAAATTAAAACCCTCCTCTCCATCCTCTTCCCTGAGCTTGAAAGAGAGTTTAACCCCTTCAGCAAAGAAATCCTTTCTATCCTCTCCTCCCTTCCTTCCGCTCAGATAATAAGAGCTATCCCAAGGGAAACTTTCTCTGAGATGCTCTCTTCCCCAAGAGAAAGAGGAAGAAAAATCAAGGGTGTTGAGAGAATATACGATATGGCTCAATCCTCCATCGCAGGAACTTTCCCATTCGTGGAGGAGCTCTTCAGAATAAAAATCAAAAGACTGAGCTGTCTGCAAAAGGAGATGAGAGAAATAGAGGAAGTTGTTGAGGAGAGTGCAGAGAGAATTTTTGAAAGGGAAATC
Organism: Thermodesulfobacteriota bacterium; assembly: GCA_041082155.1. GTDB lineage: Bacteria > Desulfobacterota > BSN033 > BSN033 > UBA1163 > CALIBK01. Next base: position 1,233 of record JBDOIB010000133.1, read on the forward strand.
AGAATCCTTACTTCCATACCAGGTGTTGGGAAAAAGAGTGCAATATACTTTATGACAGAGATAGGCTCCATCCAGAGATTTCCATCTGCATCCAAACTCATTGGCTTCTGTGGGCTTGACCCTGTTGTCAAACAGACCGGAAGGTTTAAAGGGCAGTATAAAATCTCCAAAAAAGGAAGCCCTCATCTGAGAAGGATTGTCTGGCTTATGGCAGAGGGAGCAAGAAAATACTCCTCTTATTTCAGGGAGTACTATGAGAGAAAAAGAGCAGAAGGGAAAACTCATAGAGAAGCAGTCACAGCTACCTCCACTAAACTCCTCAGAGTGATACATTCCCTTCTCCGAGAGAACCGTCTCTTTGAGGAAAGAATTTCTAATCATAATTCAATATAGTTGACTCCTATACTCTCAATTGAGGCAAAGCCTCTTTTTCTATATCAAATGTTGATTTAACCATTTTCTTTAAAATTTTACAAGAACTAACATCCAGGTCTTTACTTTTTTCCCTGATTTTGTGGCTGGAGAAAATTTCCATTGTCTGACTGCCTTCATTGCTTCCTCATTCATCCCAAGGGTCTTTGAAACTCCCCTGACCAACTTCACATCAAGAACATCTCCATTTTCAGAGATAAAAACATTTAGGAGAATCTCACCATGAGCTCCCGACCTTTCTGCAGTGATTGTAAGCCTTGGCTGAACCCTTTTTAACGGTGAAGGTTTTGTATCTACTTCCTCAAGGGGTAAAATATCTCCCTCTTTCAAAGACGGAGGTTGGGGTT
>JBDOIB010000139.1:0-3763 GCA_041082155.1 Thermodesulfobacteriota bacterium
GAAGAATATAAGGGTTAGACCTGATCTTTCTCTCTCGTTTCCTCCTTCCGATGTGGTTCAAGTCGAGGAACTTACCGCTGATCCACCAAAATTCTTGGTCACCGCCACGATGCTTGGTCTTTATGGTGTCTCCTCTCCCCTTCCCACCTTCTATACTGAAGATTTGATGGAAGAAGCCTCAGAGGATATGTCGGTGGCAAGAGATTTCATCGACCTCATCAATCATCGACTCTACCTCCTTCTGTTTCGCTGCTGGTTGAAGTATCGTGAGTTTCTTCAGGTGGTTGAAAGAAATGACCCCAAAGATTTAGAAAGACTCTTCTGTCTTCTGGGGCTGGGTGAAGAGGAGTTGAGGGAAAACCTTCCAGAGGCCTACCGTCTGATTCGTTATATTGGCCTATTTACCCAGTTTCCTCGTTCCTCCTTGGGGCTCAAGACGCTGATTCAGGATGCCTTGGGAGGTGTCCCTGTAAGGGTGGTTCCCTGTGTTAAGAGATTAGCGACCATTCCACCAGATCAAAGATGCTATTTAGGAGAGTCGGGGAACTCCGTTGGAGAAGACAGTTGGATCGGGGAGGAGATGGAAGATCGGATGGGGAAGTTTTTGGTTCAAATTGGCCCTCTTGACGGAGAAGAATTCCATAACCTCTTGCCGGGAAATCCTGAGCATCGGTGGATCTCCTTCTTAACGAAATTTTAACTTACTGAGCCTCTGTAATTTGAATTCACTTTGATTATAAAAGCTAAAGAGGCAAAAAAGGTCTGTTTAGGAAACACTCATTGGTCTAGTTTAGGATGGGATACGTGGGTTTTCTCACAAGAGTGGATCGGGGAAGAAAGAGTGACCCTTCCACCTGAAAAGATATAATAAGTCAGATTTTTATTAAAGGAGAAGCCTGTGATGATTACCGTGGATATTAAAACCTTGTTGAGTCGTCTTAATCCTTACTGTACCCGAGCCCTCGAGGGAGCAGCAGGTCACTGTGTATCCCGAACCCATTATGAAGTCACCGTGGAACATCTCCTCTATAAACTTCTGGAAGATCCTCAATCGGATCTTCCTCTGATCTTTCGCCAGTTTGACATTGATCTGAGCAGAGTGAAGAAGGTTCTTGAGCAAACCCTCGAAGAGTTTCGTACAGGGAATGCAGGGAAACCTGTCTTTTCACCCCTTCTTCTTGAATGGTTCCAGGATGCATGGCTCATTGCCTCTATAGACCTGGGAGAGAGCCGAATCCGATCCGGTGCTCTTCTCCTTGCGCTTCTCACCAAACCCGTTCAGTTCGCTACGGGTCAATACATCGATCTTTTCAGACCTATCAGTCGAGAGGCCCTTCTTTCTCAATTCGGAAAAATTGCTAAAGGATCGATCGAGCAAGTCCAGATAGGAGAAAGAGTGATTCATGAGGAAGCTCCTCCAGGGGAAGGAAGTGCCTTGGCTCGTTTCTGTGTCGATTTTACCAAAAGAGCGAGGGCAGGTGAGATTGACCCTGTCTTTGGTCGGGATCGAGAGATCCATCAGATGATCGATATCTTAGCTCGGAGGCGAAAAAATAATCCCATCTGCGTAGGTGAAGCAGGGGTTGGAAAGACCGCAGTGGTCGAGGGGTTAGCTCTTCGGGTCGTGGAAGGGGATGTTCCGGATATCCTGAAGGGTGTCACCATTTTAGGTCTGGATATGGGGCTTCTCCAGGCAGGGGCCGGGGTAAGAGGAGAGTTTGAGAACCGCCTGAAATCTGTGATCAATGAAATCAAAGCCTCTCCTAAACCGATTATTCTTTTTATCGATGAAGCCCACACGCTTATAGGGGCTGGAGGTCCCTCAGGCGGTAGTGATGCAGCCAATCTTTTGAAACCCGCACTGGCCCGGGGAGAACTTCGAACCATTGCTGCGACGACTTGGTCGGAGTATAAAAAATACTTTGAGAAAGATGCAGCCCTTGCTCGTCGATTCCAACTGGTCAAACTGGATGAACCCACCGTGGAGACCGCCACCCTGATTCTGAGGGGGTTGAAGAGTAAGTATGAAGAAACACACGGGGTGGTAATCCGAGACGATGCGATTGTAGCGGCCGCAGAACTTTCGAGCCGCTATATCTCTGGAAGGCAATTACCGGATAAAGCAGTGGATCTCCTGGATACCAGTGCTGCCAGAGTCAAAATCCTCCTGACTTCAAAACCAGACCTCATTGAAGACAAAGAAAGAACGATCCAGGCTCTTGAGCGGGAGAAGAAGGCCCTTGAGAGGGATGCCCTTCACGGAATTGAGATCGATCAGAACCGTCCTCAAGAGCTTGAAAAGGAGATAGAAAGGTTAACTCGAGAAGTAGAGGAACTCAAAGAACGATGGCAGAAAGAACAGTCCTTAGCCAAACAGATCATTGAGTTAAGAAAAGAGCTTTATGACCTTGTCACTCAGAACGCTTCAGAAGAAAAGAGAGAAGAGTTGAAGAGAAAGATTGGTCAACTCTCCTCCGAACTTCAAGCCATTCAGGGCAATTCTCCTCTGGTACGGATCGAGGTTGATCCAGATGTCGTGGCTAAGGTGGTTTCCGATTGGACAGGAATTCCGCTGGGAAAAGTTCTGAGGGAACAAGCCAAGAATATCATTGATCTTGAAGATCGACTCAAAGAGAGAATTAAAGGACAGGATGAAGCTCTCAAGATCATTACTCAGGTGATTAAAGCAGCTAAAGCTGGATTGAAAGATCCTCAACAACCCTTGGGAGTCTTCCTATTGGTGGGTCCGAGTGGAGTTGGAAAGACTGAGACCGGGTTGGCGATTGCAGACCTTCTTTTCGGGGGAGATCGTTTTTTGGTCACGATCAACATGAGTGAATTTCAGGAGTCTCATACCGTGAGCCGATTGATTGGTTCTCCCCCGGGATATGTAGGCTATGGAGAAGGTGGTGTGCTCACGGAAGCCGTCAGGCAACGGCCTTACTCGGTGGTGTTGATCGATGAGTGTGAAAAGGCTCATATCGATGTGATGAACCTTTTCTATCAGGTCTTCGATAAAGGAATGCTCTCTGATGGAGAGGGCCGAGTGATTGACTTCAAAAATACGGTCCTTTTTATGACCAGTAATTTAGCCTCTGATGTCATTACTCAGCTCTGCTCCGGTTCGGAGAGACCTTCGGTGGAGACCGTGATTTCAACCATCCGGCCCATTTTGAGCCACCATTTCAAACCAGCCCTTTTAGCCCGTATGACGATTGTCCCTTTCTATACCCTTGATTCGAAGTATATTAAAGAGATTGTAATTCTGAAACTCAACAAACTGGCCAGCAGGCTTTCAGAAAATCAGAAGATTAAGTTGACTTATTCTCCACAGCTCGTTGATCAGATTGCCCAGCGATGCACCGAGGTTGAGACAGGGGCTCGAAACATTGACCACATCATGAATGGCACCATCCTGCCCCAGATGTCCCAAGAAATCTTAGCCCGAATGGGAGAAGGGGTTATGCCCTCTGAGGCTTTCCTTGATGTCACCGAAGATGGGGGATTTAGAATTACCTTTAGACCATAGACCCTAATGTTTTCAATTTAAATTCAGGAGGTTCATTATGCCTTTATCCACAGAACCAGGGCATGAAGCCAGATTCTTATTCGAAGTGAAAGGAACATCCTACGAGACTCGAGTCCTAAATTTTACCCTCTATGAGAACCTATCTTCTCCCTTTGAGCTTAATCTTTCTTTGGCCTCTGAAGAGGAAATTCAATTTGATGAAGTGGTAGGGAAGGAGGCCTTACTCACTCTCCT
>JBDOIB010000072.1:0-8101 GCA_041082155.1 Thermodesulfobacteriota bacterium
CAGGCCTTAAAAGAGTTTAATCTCGTGGTCGAGGACAAGGAGTTTGCGATCCTGGTGGGACCCTCGGGCTGTGGCAAATCCACCGCCCTTCGAATCATTGCGGGGCTTGAGGAGCCAACCACCGGGAAGATCTATATCGGGGACCGCCTGGTCAATGATCTTCCTCCAAAGGACCGAGATATTGCGATGGTCTTTCAGGAATACGCTCTGTACCCTCATATGAGTGTTTATAAGAATATGGCCTTCGGCCTGAAACTACGTAAATTTCCCAAAGAGGAGATTGATCGAAGGGTCAAGGAGGCTGCAGAGATCCTTGGGATTCAAGAGCTTCTGGATCGGAAACCCAGGCAGCTCTCCGGTGGGCAACGGCAGCGGGTGGCCGTAGGAAGGGCCATTGTTCGAAAACCTTCGGTCTTCCTCTTCGATGAGCCCCTTTCCAACCTCGATGCCAAGCTCCGGGTTCAGATGAGGGCGGAACTGTCTAAACTTCATGATCGGCTCCAAACGACCATCATCTATGTGACTCATGATCAGGTAGAGGCCATGACCATGGGGACCAAGATTGTGGTCATGAAGGATGGGGTCATCCAGCAGATTGGTTCCCCCCTGGAGGTGTATCACTATCCTGTCAATCTGTTTGTGGCTGGTTTTATTGGAAGTCCGGTGATGAATTTCGTTCCCTGTAGGATCCTGAATGAGGGGAATCGACTGATGCTTGACGCTGAGGATTTCAGGCTTCCGATTCCTGAGAAGAAGGCCCCTTATTATCGATCCTGGGTTGGAAAGGAGGTCATCTTTGGGATTCGCCCCAATGATATTTACGATCGTCGGTATGCCTCTGAAGAGATTAAAGAGAATACCATTCGAACCACAGTGGATGTTATTGAACCCTTAGGTTCTGAAACTCATCTCAATGTGACGATAGGGAGGCATAATTTGGTAGCGGTTGTGGGGACACAAACCCATGCCAGACTGCACGAGGAAATCGAGCTTGCCCTTGATCTTAATAAAATGCATCTTTTCGAGAAGAATCCACCCAACCTCAGAATCAAAACAGAATCCTAAATGAACCTTTTTAACTATTGGATCCCAAATTCCTCATAAATAGTGAAAGGAGTCTTTATGCCATACGGATATAATAAAAGAATATTAAGAGTGGATTTGACAAAGGAATCTATTGCTGTTGAAGAACCTGACGAAAAGGAATACTGTCGATATCTTGGCGGAGGAACTCTCGCTCTATATTATCTCCTTAGAGAGCTCCCCCCAAAATCAGATCCATTAGGACCTGAAAACATCTTAATCTTTTCGGGGTCGGTCATTTCTGGAACACCCGCGGCGGGATTAAGTCGATTTTCAGTAGCTGCGAAATCTCCTCTCACAGGAGGGTTTGGAGAGTCAGAAGCCGGAGGGTGGTGGATCCCAGAATTAAAATCTGCAGGATTTGATGCCATCGTGATCAAAGGAAAAGCTTCCAGACCTGTTTATCTATGGATTCATAACGGAGAGGCTGAATTGAAAGATGCTCAACATCTTTGGGGGAGATTTACAAAAGAGGCACAGGAAGAGATTAGGAGGGAACTTGGAGATAAGCGAGTTCGAGTTGCCTTAATTGGTCCCGCTGGGGAAAAGAAGGTCAGATTTTCATGCATTCTCAATGAGCTTAAACATGCCAACGGGAGAACAGGCTTGGGTGCGGTCATGGGGTCTAAAAACCTCAAAGCGATTGCTGTTAAGGGGGAAAAGAAAATCGAGGTCGCCAATGAGAGCGAAGTCAAAAGGTTGATAAAATGGTTAAAAGAGAATTATGAAGAACCTTATTTCAGCATTGGAAATCTTGGGACCTCAAGAGTGACAGGAATCCTCAGTGAACAGGGAATTCTCCCCACATTTAACTTCAGGGAGGGCTCATTTAAAGGAGCTGAGGCTATTAGTGGCGAAACCATGTTCAAAACGATTCTTGTTCGCCGAGGAACTTGCTATGGCTGCTTCGTGCGATGTAAAAGGGAAGTTCAAGTCAAGGAACCCTTCCATGTAGATCCTATCTACGGAGGTCCAGAATACGAAACCGTTGCAGCTTTCGGCTCCATGTGCGGGGTTGATGATCTTAAAGCCATCTCTTGGGCTAATCAACTCTGTAATGCTTATGGATTGGATACCATCTCGACAGGAGTGACGATCGCTTTTGCCATGGAATGCTTTGAAAACGGGATTATCAAGAAAGAGGACGTGGAGGGTCTGGAGCTACGGTTTGGAAATGGGGAGGCAATGATCAAACTGGTAGAAATGATAGGAAAGCGTGAGGGCATAGGCGATATTCTTGGAGAAGGGATTCTATCTGCAGTTGAAAAATTTGGGGAAAAGGCTCTGCCCTTTGCGATGCATGTGAAGGGAATGCCGCTGCCCCTTCATGAACCGAGAGGAAAAGTGGGGGTAGGGCTTGGCTATGCAGTCTCTCCCACTGGGCCTGACCATATGGAATTTCCTCATGATCCTTTTTGGTCAACAGAAGCAGGGATTTCTCTTTTGAGACCATTAGGAATTTTAGAGCCTCTTGATGTATTCGACTTAAGCCCCAAAAAGGTGAGATTGTTTATTTATCTTCAACAATACTGGGATCTTCTCAATTCCCTTGGAGTTTGTATGTTTACAGCAAAACCCTTTGGCCCTCAGACCCTCAATGGAATTGTTGAGTACGTAAAAGCAGTAACGGGTTGGGAAACGAGTCTATTTGACCTTCTAAAGGTAGGAGAGAGACATGCAAATATGGCAAGAATCTTTAACCTCCGAGAAGGCTTTACCTCAAAAGATGACATCCTACCCGAGCGATTATTTCAACCGATGGAGGGCGGCACCCTAAAAGGGAAAAAGATTGATAAAGAACAGTTCTTAAAGGCCATAAAAACATATTATGAAATGATGGGCTGGCATCCTGAATCCGGTGTTCCTAAAAAGGAAAAATTAGCCGAATTGGATCTCGATTGGCTCATCGGATATCATCCTCAGCTCTTCTCTTAATATATCCACATTATTTCATTTGATCCTCCGTCGAACCAATAAATTCTGTAAATAAAGCCTTCTGGTCCAAAAGAAGGAAATCTGGATCATGATCCCTTGATAATTTTTGATTGTCATAAGAAAAAAGAGTTGATATGATATAAAAAAATGGACTCATTAAAAATCCTGGAATGGATTAAAAAGATTGAATCTCCTCTTAAGAGACAGCTTCTGATGGTGGGACTGATCACCAAACTTCTTGAAGAGAAAGGTAAGAATCCACCTGTGGTGATTGGCGGATGTGCTTTATCTTATTATTCAAGAGAAGTTTACTTTACTTCAGACATTGATCTCGCATATGCCGATAGAGAGGCACTCGATGAGATCCTGAGAGGAATCGGTTTTCAGAAGAGGGGGCGATACTGGGTCCATGAAGAATTGAAAATGGCTATCGAAGCCCCGGCCTCTAACCTTCCGGAAGAAGAAGCTCCTGTGGAAATCGTGGAATTGGGAGAAGGACTTCGATGCATTATTCTGGGGATTGAAGACCTTCTAATCGACCGTTTGAATGCCTGCAAACACTGGAAATCGGAGATCGACTGTGAAATGGTGGAACTTTTGATTTATCGATATGATCAAGACCTGGATTGGTCTTATCTCGAAAAAAAGGCAGCCAGGCCCGAAAATGACATCCTCAAAGAGCTCCTGGAAATAAAAGAGAGGCTCAGAAATGAAAAAAAGAATTAAACCCTATGAAGACGTCTCCCCACTCGAATTTCTTCTATTAAGAGATAAGCTTGGTCTCAAAAGATATAGGAAAAAAGAGAAAAGGAATGAAGAGAAAAGAAAAATCCTCTTAGAACTCGCACTCAAAAAGATCGAAGAGAAAGAGAAAACCGATTTTATCCCCCTTGGCTACCGAAAAAGAAAAGTTCTCATCCCCCCTCAAAAATAGTCCTCAAAAAATCCTTGACAAACATTTAATTTATTTTTTAAAATATTGGAACAATATTCCATAATGCGGAATAATTTATATGACCCCCAGCCATTTGAATAAACCCAGTAACCTGGTCCAAACGATCGAACGGGTTTCCTCCATCCTGGACACCTTGGGGCAGAATCCTAATGGGATGAGTATTCGGGAACTTTCCTCTAAAGTCCATCTTCCTAAAGGAACAATTCATCGACTTCTTTCTTCTCTATGCTATTTTGGATATGTTCGTCAGGATCCCAAAACCAGAAACTATTTTTTAGGATTGAAACTGGTAGAACTGGGCAACCTCTTACTCAGTCAACTGGACCTTCGTAAAGAGGCTGAACCTTTCTTAAGAGACTTAGCCGAAAGAACCCAAGAGACGGTTCACATGGTTTTTCTCGACCGAGATGAGATTGTCTATATCGAGAAAGTAGAACTTGATCATAATCCCAGTGGACTTAAAATGGCTTCCAGAATCGGCCTTCGCAATCCTGCACACAGTTGTGCGGTAGGCAAGGTTCTCCTCTCTTTTCTTTCGGAAGAGGAGCTCGATCGAATTATCAGAGAAAAAGGTCTTCCAAAACGGACTGAGAATACCATTACGGATCCCCAGGTTCTAAAAGCCCATCTCAAAACCATAAGGGCTCAGGGGTATGCCGTTGATGATGAAGAAAATGAGAGGGGAATTCGATGTGTCGCAGCACCTGTGTTTAATGAATCCGGGAAGCCTGTGGCTGCAATCAGCATCTCTGGCCCTGCCTTCCGAATCACCAAAAAGGTGATTCAGGAGACCTTAAGAAAGGAGGTGGTCGAGACAGCTTTAAAAATCTCCAAACGTCTGGGTTATCAAGAGGGAAAGAAGTTTTGATATGGAGTGGAGAGGTGAGCAGTAAGAAAAATTCGGTAAACAAGGAGGTATGAAAATGAAATGTTTTAAAAGGACTTCTTTTATGACCATTACACTATTGGTATCTTTTTTCATCACCACTTTATTTGTAACATCAGCCATCGCTCAGCCTAAATACGTTTTAAAATTTAACCACGTGTTGAGTCCTAAAGAACCCTACCATGCTGGATTCCAGAAATGGGCAAAAGCGGTTGAGGAGAGAACAAAAGGGGGTCTTAAAATAGAGGTCTTCCCAAGTGCTCAGCTGGGTGTGGAAGAGGATATTTTAGAGCAGATCAGGGCAGGCGCCAATGTGGGTCAGAACACGGATTCGGCACGAATGGGTATGTATGTCCCAGGTATTGCTGTGATGAATGGCCCATATTTTGTCGAGACCCTCGGAGGGGTCGAAAGATTGAAAAAAGCACCAACCGTACAGGGGTGGCTTGACGAATTGGCCAATAAATTTGGGTTTAAAGTCCTATCCTTCAGCTGGGTCCAGGGTTACAGACATTTCTTTACAAATAAACCGGTCAGGTCTCCGGAGGACTTAAAGGGGCTACGAATCCGGACTCCTCCTGCACCCATCTGGCAGGAATCCGTCCGTGCTCTTGGAGCTACTCCGGTGGCTCTTGCCTTTGGAGAAATGTATCCAGCCCTCCAGCAGAGAGTGGTGGATGGGGTTGAGCTGGTCTATAACAATATCCCCGGCGGACGCTTCTACGAAGTTCTAAAGTATATCACCGAAACCGGACATATCATGCTGGTCAATTTTGAGGTGGTCAGTGCAAAGTGGTTCAATGCCCTTCCTCCGGATTATCAAAAAATCCTCGTAGAGGAGTGTGACAAGGCGGGAATGGAAACCTCCAGGGCGATCCTCGAGAGTGAAAAAGTGGTGAAAGCCGACCTCCTCAAGAGGGGAATGGTGGTGGTGGATAATGTCAACATAGCCGCTTTCAGGAAAGCCGGCGAAAAAGCCTATGAGGTATTAAAAATTGCTGACGTAAAAGACAAAGTTCACAGGGAGCTTGGATTTAAGAAGTAAGAAGATGAGCCAGCCCCTCTCCCCAGAGGGACTGGCTCATGATTTAGGATCAATGAGAGATGTTTGAGACCGAGTGAACCATGAAAAAGCTATATGAGTATATCTGTAAGGCCGAAACCTTTTTAATTAAAATTTTTCTGGTGTTCATCGTGGGACTCGTCTTCGTGGCTGCGGTGACGCGGTATCTGGGTTATCCCATCAACTGGTCCGTGGATATGGCGGTCTGCCTCTTTGCATGGTGTACTTTCCTGGGTGGCGATGTGGCCATGAGAAATAATAAATTAATGAATGTGGAATTCTTCATCAGAAAGCTTCCGGTAAAATATAAAATTTTTATTGAGCTCGTGAATCTCCTAATCATCCTCACTTTTTTACTCGCCTTCATTGGATATGGCATCAAAATCTCCTATACCACTCGATTCAGACAGTTTCAGGGAATTCCGGGTTTCAGCTATAGCTGGGTGACCATCAGCATACCCATTGCAGCCACCCTGATGGTCATTACAACCATCAATAAAATCAGAGCAATATTATTGAAACGGGAAGGGAAATGAGTTCAAAGACTCTGGTTCAAAAATAAGGGGAGATTGGAAGAATGTTCTGGGTCTTTATCCTATTCATTCTTTTTCTTATGATGGGAATGCCTGTCGCTTTCGCCATCGGTATCGCTGGAACGGTCTTCTTTCTTCAGAACCCCCAGCTTCCTTTCACCATGATCATCCAGCTTCCCCTTTCTCAAACCCAGAACTTTCCACTGCTGGCCATCCCTCTCTTCATCTTTGCGGCCAACCTGATGAATGAAACAGGAATCACACTTAGACTGATTAAGTTGGCAGGGGTTCTGGCCGGTCATATGCGCGGGGGCCTCGCCCAGGTCAATGTGGTCCTAAGTACCCTGATGGGTGGAGTTTCAGGTTCTGCCATCGCCGATGCAGCTATGGAAGCCCGGCTCCTTGGAACAGAGATGATCAAAAAAGGGTTTGCTATTGGATATACCAGTGCAGTAACCACGATCACCGCCTGTATTACCCCGATCATCCCTCCCAGCATCGGACTAATCTTGTATGGAACCATTGGTCAGGTTTCGATTGGAAGGCTTTTTGCTGGAGGAATCATTCCAGGTCTGATGATGATGGGCGCCCTCATGATCGCTGTTTCCATCACTTCAAAGAGAAGAGGCTATCTTCCCGAAAGGGAGAGACCTTCTTTGAAGGAGGTCTTGTTGGCATTGATTGATAGTTTCTGGGCATTCCTCTTCCCGTTTGCCTTAATTGGTGGAATCAGATTTGGTTTCTTTACTCCAACAGAAGCCGGGGCCTTTGCTGGAGTCTACGCCTTTGTTGTAGGAGCCTTCTTCTACAAAGGCTTTACCTGGGAAAGGTTCAAAAGAACCCTCGAGTTTACCATCATTGATATTGGTTCCATTATGTCCATCATCGCCTTCTCAGGAATTTTTGGCTATGGTCTTGCTTATGAAAGAATAGGAGATAAATTTTCTACTTTTATGTTAGGAATTACCAATAATCCCTACCTCTTACTCTTTCTTCTAATTGGAGCTCTTTTTATAGCTGGAATGTTCATTGATAGTACGGCAATCATCCTGCTCTTTACAGCTATTCTGCTCCCCCTGGTCAGCGAAGTAGGAATTGACCCTGTTCACTTTGGACTTGTTTTTATGCTCGTTATTGTGCTGGGACTGGTCACTCCTCCGGTGGGTGTCTCTATGTATACGGTCTGTTCCATCCTTGATTGTCCCTTAGAAAAGTATACGAGAGAAAGTATTCCTTTCATCATAGCCATATTATGTGTGGATCTCCTGCTCGTCTTCTTTCCTCAAATCGTCTTATTCTTACCCAATCTGATATTCGGAAAGGGGTAAAAATATCTTTTCAAGTGTAAAGGGTGAACTCCATGAAGCTGAAAGATCGGGTGGCCATTGTGACGGGAGCCGCAAGGGGAATTGGAAGGGCGATTGCCTTAACCTTTATCCGAGAGGGTGCACGAGTAGGTTTGGTGGATGTGGATAAAGAGGCCTTAGAGAAGGTGAAAGAAGAGATTGAAAGTAGAAAGGGCGAAGCCCTCGCTATTCCTTGTGATATTACCCAAAGTCCTCAGGTCAGAGAGATGATTGATCGTGTCCAAAAAACATTTGGCCGAGTGGATATTCTGGTGAATAATGCTGGAATTATCCGGCGAG
>JBDOIB010000185.1:0-4599 GCA_041082155.1 Thermodesulfobacteriota bacterium
CTCCCACTTCTCCCACGGCTACCTCTTTTCCCTCTTTGTTGACAATCCTTACCTCCCCATGGAACACGGGAAGTCCCACTGATCCCATCTTCTCAATCGCTTTTTCCATCGGAAGGAAAGTGATGGTGGAAGCTTCGGTTTGACCGAAGATTTGAGAGATGACGATTCCCCTTTTTAGATATTCCTGCAGAAGGGACACAGGGATTCTTTCTCCCCCAGTATAATAACATCGAACCGAACGAAGATCATATTCTGAGAGGTCACAGTCCTGAAGAATGAATTGATACACTGTGGCTGGAAGCTCAACGATTGTCACCCTGTACCGCTCGATGGCTTCGAGAATCTCCTTCGGTCGAAATCTCCTCTTTAAGATGAGAGTCCCTCCTTTATATAGAGTCGGAGCAGATTCAACCAGAAGCCCTCCCGAATGGAACATGGGTCTGGAGACAATCATAATATCCTTGGGAGTGAGGTGATAGACTATATCTGCATTGAGAACATTAAAGAAGGTTTTTCGATGGGAAAGAACTGCCCCTTTGGGGATACCCGTGGTACCCGAGGTATACATGATGATATGGGGATCTTCGCCTCCCACGGAATAGTCCAGGTGGGGTTCATGAGAAGGCTGGCGAGCGATTGCCTTTTCATAGGAGATGGCCCAGTCAGGACATGGATCTCCAACGACCAGACAATTCCCGTTAGAAAGGAAAAGATTAGAACGAAGAAAGGCGATTGTGGATTCAAAATCGGGCTCGAAAATAATAAACCGGGCTCCACTATCTTTAAGGATGAATTCAATCTCGGGTTCGGCCAAACGCCAGTTCAGAGGGACAAGAATGGCTCCCATTATTGAGAGACCGAAAAAAATCTCCAGGTATTGGGGACAATTGTGGAGAAGGACGGCCACCCGATCCCCCTTTTTGACTCCTAATTGATTAAGGAGATGGCAGAGTTGATGAATCCGTTCGCTAAATTGGTGGTAGGTAATCGGACGGTCCTCAAAAAATAAAGCCTCTTTATGAGGCTGAAGCATACTCCATTTCTTAATCCAGTGACCTACGTTAATCATTTTATCGGTGGACGAATTGAGCATTTACCTTAGGACCATTCTTCATAAAGTTTTCTATCCCGATTTTCATGTCTTCGGTGAGAAAACATTCCCCAAAGAGCTTGGCCTCAAGTTTCAGCCCTTCCTCCAGCGTCATCTTTGCACCTTCAAGAATAGCCTTCTGGAGGATGGAGTCGATCTTCCGGCTCAAATGTCCGATATCCACCTCGGGAAGAGTGGAAGGAACAGGAATAGGACCTTTAGGAATAGGAGGAATTTTCAATTCTCCAGAATGAATCTTTTTTACCCAATCGATCGCCACCTCAATGAGATCCCCCTCCACTTCTTCATGAATTAATCCAATTTCTTTGGCCTGGGCGGAGGAAATAGGATTTGCTGTTCTTAATATAGGCCACGCCTTCTCTATTCCAACCAGTCTGGGGAGCCTTTGAGTTCCTCCATTGCCGGGGATAATCCCCAAACGGGGCTCAGGTTGTGCGATAAAAATCTTTTGACCTTTTTTCGCAATTCGAGCGGTACATGCCATGGCCATCTCATTTCCACCCCCGAAGGCCAATCCATTCATTGCACAGACCACAGGTTTTCCGAGGTTTTCGATGAGATCCAGAACGGACATAGTCCTCAAGCTCATCGCCTCTGCATCCTCAGAGGTCTTTTGAGCAGCGAGCATTCCAATATCTGCCCCGGAAACGAATGCCCTTGTTCCAAATCCAGTTAGAACCGCACCAATGATCTTTGAGTCCCTTTGAATCTCCGTAAAAATCTCTCGTAACTGCTCAAAAACATCCTGGTTGAGGGCATTGAGGACCTTTGGTCTCCGAATCTTGACAATGGCTACCTCCCCTTTATCCTCTCTAAAGACAACCGGAATCTTCCAGGGCTGACCCGAGGCTGCCTGTTTTTTCAGCATTTCAGCCACCTTGAAGCCCGGATTCTCCTGAGCATAAGAATTCACCAACTCCAGAGCCTTTCCAACTCCTATTCGATTCATCATTTGGAAAGGGGGATTCATCACTAGCCCCACATCAATCGCCATTTCAAAATCTCCAATATTGGTGATCCCGCTTTCCACAATCTCACAGGCCATTCCAAAGTAAGCCCCCATCACCCTTTTGGAGACCTCTTCATAAACTTCGTGACTGTACTCAACGGTCTCTCCCTTTACGGGAGTCTCCCAGGGCTTTCCAGATTTTACCTGTTCATCAAGGATTTTCGGTGAGCGATACCACGGCATAATTTTGGAATGCATTTCGCTCAGCCCATGTTGAGTCAAAGGATTTCCACCCGAAAGATTATGAGCCGTAAAAGGGCCCACCCCCATCCCAAGGGCTTTTTGGACGATGACATCCGCTTGTTTTATTGTGGCCATTCCCTGTTCCACCGTGAGAGCGGCAGCTAAAAAGAGCCCTTCGAAAATAGGATTGACTGCATATCCATATCGGCTTTTGACTTTTATAGGGGCCTTTCCAATGAACTCATAAAATTTCATCAGATACTCGAGAAGGGAAGGATCCGTCTCTTTCGTGGGAACCAATTCAATAAGGATGTTCCGTTCAGCAGGAAAAAAATAATGGATGACCAAACATCGACTTTTGTCTTCCATCTTTTCAAAAATCTCTTCTGGCACCATATGGGAGGAATTGGAAGCAAGGATCGCCCCCCTTGGGCACACCTTTTGACACTGCTCAAAGATCTTATGTTTTACTTCCACCCGTTCAAAAGCCGCCTCGATCACCAGGTCCGAATCAGCGAGTTTTCCATAATCTGTCGTAAAGATCATATTATTGAAAATTCGGTCTGCTTCCTCTTTTTTGAGGGCTTTTTTCTCAATGGATTTAGCTATCTTCGATTCCACCTTCTTAGAGCCTGCTTCCAGGGCAGACTGAAGGATATCGACAATGACGACAGGGACATCGTATCCATAAAGAGTCTGACTAAAATGGAGGGCAATGTCGGGCCCAATATTTCCTGAACCAATGACTCCAACTTTCCGAATGGTCCTTCCAAACATGTTAAATGCCATGGTCAACCCCCTTTAAATTTGAAATTTAAATCTCGAAATCTGAAATGCCATGGAATTAAAAGATACTTGGCTCTTTGAACTCTCCATAGACTTCCTTAAAAACCTTGGTCATCTCACCCACGGTTGCATAGGCCTTACAACATTCGAGAAGATAAGGCATCACATTTTTTTCTTCCCTTGCAGCCTTTTCGAGCTCTTTTAGAAGTTGGACGACCTTTCGATTATCTCTCTCCCGTCTGACCTCTTTCAATCTCCGGATCTGCTCCTCCGCAGACTCCCAACGATATTCATGAAGCTCCACCTCCATTTCCTCTCCTTCGGTGTATTTGTTGACTCCCACCTTGATGAGCTCTCCCCGCTGGATTCCTTTTTCGAATTCATAGGCCTGCTTTGCGACCTCCCGCTGAATGTAGCCCGTTTCTACAGCCTTGATCATCCCTCCGATATCATCGACTCGTTTCATCTCTTCAAGGATTTTCTGTTCCATCTGTTTGGTTAAGGTTTCAATGAAATAGGATCCTGCGAGGGGATCCACCGTATCCCGAAGTCCGATCTCCTCCATAAGGATCTGGAATGTCCTGAGGGAGAGAAGGGCCGCTCGAGGAGTGGGGATCGTATAAGCTTCATCAAATGAACAGAGGGCAGTCGTTTGAGCCCCTCCTAAGGCGGCGGCCAATGCATAGTAAGCCCCCCGAATGATATTATTTTCAGGTTGGGCTTTTGTCATCCCGTACCCACCCCCCCCAAAGATTCCTCGTAGAAATAGAGATCGTTTATCTTTGGCTCCATAGCGTTCCTTTAAATTGATAGCCCAGAGTTTTCGGGCGGCACGGAACTTAGCGACTTGTTCCCAGAGATTTCCAAACACATTGAGATTGAATGTAAATCCCCTTACGAAATCATCGATCTCATAACCCCGGCGAAGTACTTCTTCAATATAGGTATTGGCGATCTGAAAGGCGTAAGCAATCTCCTGGGCCGGGGTGCATCCTGATTCCCGAATATGATAACCACAGACGCTCACAGGATTGGTTCGAGGGAGCTCTTTCATGGAGTATTCAATGGTATCCCCGATAAGACGAACCGCTGGTTTAACCGGAAAGATCCAGGCTCCCCGGCCGATCATCTCTTTAAGGATATCGTTCTGAGGGGTGGCACTGATTCTATCTTTAGGGTATCCAAATTTTTCAGCGACGGCCTGAAACATGGCCAGCATAATACTGGCCACAGCATTGATGGTCAATCCTACCCCAATCCGATCCAGGGGAATTCCCTCAAAGGCAATCTCGAAATCACGTAATGTATCTACAGCCATCCCCACCCGCCCCACTTCTCCTTCTGCCAGGGGATCATCCGAGTCAAGACCCATCTGAGTTGGGAGATCGAAGGCCACATTCAGGCCTGTTTGACCGTGAGAGATCATCAATTTAAAACGTTCATTGGTTTCCTTTGGGGTGCCAAACCCTGTATACTGGCGAGTGGTCCATTCACGACTTCGATAACCCAG
>JBDOIB010000251.1:0-7542 GCA_041082155.1 Thermodesulfobacteriota bacterium
AAAACGGGTTTTCCAATCTTCTATCTCATTTTACTCTATGTCACCATTCTCGGAATTCTTATGGTAAACGGCTGGTCCGAAATAAATCGGACCAAAAAAGGATTTTACACACTTCTCCAAAGAGAGGCAATGGTCCTCCATCAGCATTTTGAAAAGAATATTCTCGAAGCCCTGGAGTCCCTTTCCTCCATTGAAGAAGGAAAAGGGGGAACCCTTGAGGAATCCATAGCGGAGCATCTCCTCGAAGTCGCTCATCAGATTGATCAGAAGGATCAAGAAGGTGCGTTAGGACCCTCTGACTTCCAAACTCTGAAGGACCGATTTACCCTCTCTTCAATTGAAATCTATGACCCTAAAGGAAACCTCCTGAGAGCCTCTTCTCCTCCTTCCCTTACTCAATCATTTCTTCAGGATTTGATCGATGGGAAACGAACGGTGATGATTAACTTCTTGGGAATCCCCTTTGAACGAGTGGACCGTTTCACCATCGCAGTCCAGAGAAAGATGATCCCTGGAATCATCGCTCTTCATCTGGACAAGGACCAGATGAGGTTCCTTCTCCGTCAATTTGCCATTCAAAGGGCCATTTCCGACATTGCCTTGAGGGAAGGGATCCTCTTCATCTCCGTTCAGGATTCCCATCTCCGGACTCTTGCCCATACGGACCCTTCATTTCTGGGAAAGAGGGAAGAGGACCCTTTCCTAAAAAACTCCCTTCAACAGAGAAAACCGGTTTCACGGATCTGGAGGTCCCCGGAAGGGGAGGAAATCTTTGAAGTCATCAAGTCCCTCTATCTTAATGATCAACCTTTTGGGTTGGTTCGGATTGGATATCTCTCCAAAGAGGTCTCCTCATTGCTTCAGGAAATTAAAAAGAGGGTGGCCCTCTCTCTTCTCATTTTCCTTCTTTTCGGCTTTCTTGTAATGACCTTGATATGGATGAATCAAAATCGAAATCTTAGAAGGATGAAGGAAATGGAAAATCGAATTCAACTGGCAGAGAGAATCTCCTCCCTTGGTCATTTAGCCGCAGGGGTCGCCCACGAAATCCGAAATCCTTTGAATGCGATTAGTTTGGGAATCCAAAGGCTCCAAAAGGAGTTTTCTCCTCAGGAAGAATCCAAAAAACAGGAGTATCTCGCTTTTACCTCCCTCATCTCCAAAGAGATCCGGAGGGTCAATGAGATTATTGAGCAGTTTTTAAATCTTTCCCGTCCTTTTCAGCTGAATCGGAAAGAGATCTCTCTAAACTCATTGTTAGAAAATTTGGTCAATCTATTTAAAGAAGAGGCCTCTTCCCGCCAGATTCACCTCCAATTAGAAGTGACCGAGCTCCCCCCGCTTCCAATCGATGAAGAAAAGTTGACACAGGCTTTGATCAATATTATGAAAAATGGAATAGAGGCAATGGAAAACGGAGGAACCTTAAAAATCACTGCCCGCTCCTTCCGGGACCGAGTAGAAGTGGTCTTTACGGACTCCGGCCCAGGAATTGCTCCCCATCAGATGGAACGAATCTTCGACTATTACTATACGACCAAAGAGAAAGGAGTGGGATTGGGCCTTCCGATTGCCCACCGAATCATTGAAGCCCATGGAGGTCAACTCAAAGTGGAAAGCCAATTGGGAGTTGGAACCCGGGTGACGATCACCTTGCCCACGATCCAAAAAGAAGAATCTAAAACCATGAAGGAGATCTCCTTAGGATAACGAAAGAAGATGAAAAGAGGAAGGATTCTGATTGCTGAGGATGAGAAGACCCAGAGAGAGTTGCTCGAAGGGTTTTTAAAGAAAGAGGGGTTTGAGGTGGATGGGGTGGGAAGTGGCCGAGAGGCCCTTCAGAGGCTTCGTGAAACCTTTTATGATATTGCTCTGATTGATTATAAAATGCCCGAACTCGATGGCCTTCAAACCCTTCGTGAGATCCGTCGTCTCTATCCTGAGCTTCCGGTGGTCATGATGACAGCCTATGGAACGGTGGAGACAGCAGTCGCCTCCATGAAAGAAGGAGCCCTGGATTATCTGACCAAACCTATTGATCTCGACGAACTTCTCCTCATCTTGGAGAAGGTCTTAGAACGATCTCGTCTGATCCACGAGAACAAAATCTTAAAAGCACAACTCAAAGAACGATATACCTTTAAACATATCGTTTATCAAAGTCCAAAAATGGAAGAAGTGATGAACCTGGTTGCCCGGGTCGCTCCAAGTTCCTCCACCGTTCTGATTCGAGGAGAAAGCGGAACAGGAAAAGAGCTCATCGCTAATGCCATTCATTATGCCTCGCCTCGAGCGGAAAAACCTTTTATCAAAGTCAGCTGTTCTGCCATTCCGGAAACCCTTCTTGAAAGCGAACTTTTCGGCCACGAAAAAGGCGCCTTTACAGGGGCCCTTCAGAGAAGGATTGGCCGGTTTGAAGAAGCCAGTGAAGGAACCATCTTCCTCGATGAGATCGGAGAGCTGTCTCCTGTACTTCAGGTAAAACTCCTAAGAGTCTTACAGGAAAAAGAGTTTCAGAGGTTAGGGTCCAATGTCACCCTTAAGACCGAAGCCAGGATTGTCGCGGCGACCCACCGAAATCTTGAGGAAGCGATGAGAAAGGGTGAATTTAGAGAAGACCTTTATTACCGGCTCAATGTGATCTCTATTTGGATTCCTCCTTTAAGAGAGAGAAGGGAGGACATTCCTCCCCTGATTGACTATTTCCTAAAAAAATATTCTCAATTGAATCAAAAAAATGTCTCCGATCTATCTCAAGAAGCACGAATGCTGCTTCTCCGTTACTCTTATCCCGGCAATGTGAGAGAACTTGAGAATATCATTGAGCGGGCCGTGGTCCTTTGCCGAGGGGAAATCATTACTACTCAAGATCTTCCCTTTCATCTTCAGGAGGAAAAATCCGAAAGGACTTTGGAATCCTTGAGGAAATTCAAAACTCTTCCTGAATCCCTGGAGGAATTAGAAAAGGATCTCATCCTTAAAGCCCTTCGAGATCATCAGGGAGTCCAAACAAAGGCCGCTGAGAGTTTGGGAATCAGTGAACGAGTCCTTCGTTATAAGATGAAAAAGTATGGAATCCGACCTTAAAAAATCCTATTTGGAGCCTCATCATGACTTATTATCGTTACCGATTCTCTTTTAGCTACGGTTTCCCTCCCCTCATCAAAAAACTCATGATCCTGATGGGAGCTGTCTTCCTTCTGCAAATGCTCGCCAGTCAAAGGATGACCTTTTACCTTGGATTAGTCCCTCTTCTGGTTTGGAAAAAATACTTCTTCTGGCAACTCTTCACCTACCTCTTTCTTCATGGAGGAATGGCCCATCTTCTTTTTAATCTTTTAGCCCTTTGGATATTTGGAGGGGAATTGGAAAATTACTGGGGGCCCAAAAAATTCCTGTTCTATTTTCTTTTTTGCGGAATCGGAGCAGGGATCTTAACCGTCCTTCTCTCTCCCCACCAATTCATTCCTGTCATTGGAGCCTCGGGCTCTATCTATGGCCTCCTCTTGGCCTTTGGTTGGCTCTTCCCCAACCGACCCATCTTTATCTATTTTCTATTCCCCATCCCTGCTAAATATATGGTCATTCTTTATGGACTCATTGAGCTCTTCGCTTCTCTGGAAGGAACGGGAGGAGGAATTGCCCATCTCACCCATCTGGGAGGGCTCCTTTTTGGATTCTTCTACATGAGCTATCCATTCCTGAGACAAAAGATCAGGCAGAACTATTACCGGAGAAAGTGGCTTGAAAAAGACTCCAGAGAGAAAGATTATTTTCATTAAGATTTATATTAAGATCACTGATCGAGAAGAAACCCTTCTTCCTTTTGCCCCATGATTCTGATAGGGACAAGTGGTTACAATTATGCCCACTGGGGAGACGGGGTTTTTTATCCCTCTGAGCTTTCCCAGAGGAAATGGCTTGAATTTTACGCACAACATTTTAAAACCGTGGAACTCAACGTCTCCTTTTATCGTTTGCCTAAAAAAGAGACCTTTGAAGGATGGTACAAAAGGACCCCGAAGGAATTCATCTTTGCGGTGAAGGGGAGTCGATATATTACCCACATTAAGCGTCTGAAAGATTGTGGAGAACCTCTTTCTCTCCTTTTAAGCCACGCATCTTCTCTAAAAGAAAAATTGGGAGTCATCCTATGGCAACTTCCTCCCCGATTTCCGTTTAAAAAAGAGAGACTTGAGGAATTCTGCCTCCTCCTCTCCACTCTTCCCCATTCAGGAACCCTCCGGCATGCCTTTGAGTTTAGAGACGAGAGTTGGTTTTGTGAGGAGACTTTTAAAATCCTAAAAGATTTTAAATTTGCGTTCACCATTGCCCATGGATCAGGCCTCCCTTATATAGAAAGGATCACTTCCCATTTCGTCTATCTTCGTCTCCATGGGGGGGAGGTGCTGTATGGTTCCAACTATTCGGACCATGAATTAAAGGAATGGGCAGATAAGATTCTTTCTTGGGGGAAAAAAGTCAGGGATATCTTTATCTATTTTAATAATGACGCCTTTGGATACGCTGTGAAAAATGCTTTTACCTTGAAGAAATTGATCCATCAAATCTCCCCTTGAGCAAGGAAGGAGAGGAAAATTATGGCAGAACCATTTTTTCAAGGGCCTTCACCCGCATCTCCAGGGCATTCAGCCGTCTCTCCAGATCTCCGTAGGAGAATCGAATCATCGAACCCAATTCTTCCTTGATGCCTTCAAAGCCTTCTTTTAACCTTTCACTTAAGAGAGTCCTTTCCTCATCTATCCTTCTGACCCGTTCATTCAGATTTTTAAGGGTGTCTCGAATCTCCGCAAGGTTCCTTTGAGTCTCTTCACTGGAAGATGAAAATTGAGATAGACTTTCCTCCCTTATTCTTTGAAGGTGAGATTCTAAATCTCCTTTTAATTGTTCCCAAACCTGCTCGAACCCCTTCCCCATCGCTTGAAGGTCCCTAGGGATCTCATGATTTAAACGATCTGAAATCTCCTTCACATGCTTCTCTATCCCTTCAAGGGTAGATTCCCATTTAGACCCTCTCCCTTCCTCCCCT
Source organism: Thermodesulfobacteriota bacterium (assembly GCA_041082155.1). GTDB lineage: Bacteria > Desulfobacterota > BSN033 > BSN033 > UBA1163 > CALIBK01. The sequence continues at coordinate 5,051 of JBDOIB010000251.1, forward strand.
ATTTTTTCGATAGCCTCTTTCGTCTCCCTTAGCCACCGGAGGATAGAGTCTCTGTAGTCCTCTCTGAATTTAAAGAAATGGGAGAGAATCTCTTGCCTCAACCTTTCTATGTCTTCTCTCTTTGAAAAAATGAGAAACTTTTGCTCCAGGAGTTCTTTCCATTCTTTATCCATTTTTTTCTCCTTTGATTTTTAGAATAAGGATCACCGACGTTTTTGGAACCTTCTGCCTTAATTAAATTTCCTCAAGTATGTTATCTAATTACAAAACGAATTACAACTATTTTATTTGACGAAAAAATAGAAGTAAAGTATAAAAAGTAGAGCGAGAGTGAAAGGAATCTTATGAGATGGATCCTAAGACTTGTCACTTTCCTATATATTGCAGCCATCTTTGTGTTGGCTGATTCTCCAATAGTGAAAGATCTTTCTCGTTTTAACCCTTATAGTCTTCTCCACATCCCTCTTTACGGGATTCTTAGCCTCCTTCTCATCCTTTCAATCTCCTCATCTTCCAAAATTCCTTCGACTCCTGTCAAAGATTTGCTCAATCGGGTCCAGGTAAACGAAAAAAGACTTTTCTATCGAGCAGGAGTGATCACTTCGATGGTCGCGTTAGGGGATGAGATTTATCAGTCTCACCTCCCTACTCGAAATGCCTCCTTCATCGATCTCCTTCTTGATTTCTTAGGGATGTTCCTTGCTCTTTCGCTTCTTCATTATTTTCTAAAAACAAAACGAAGGTCGACTCAAAGAGCTTAAGATTTCCCGTTTGGAGGCCCTTATGAACGATTATATTTTAGTCGTGGGAGGAGCTGGATACATTGGAGCCCATGTCAATAAATTCCTTCACCGAAATGGTTTTAACACCGTGGTGTTTGATAATTTGAGTCGAGGGTATCGAGAATTTGTCAAGTGGGGGGAGTTTTTTGAAGGAGATCTATTGGAAGAAGAGCAGCTTCGATCCTGTTTTAAAAAATATAGGATTGGAGCGGTCATGCATTTTAGTGCCTTTGCCCTGGTTGAGGAATCTATTCTTGATCCAGAAAAATATTACCGAAACAATGTGATCGGAACATTGAAACTTCTGGAGGTGATGCGTGCCTTTGGAGTTGGATTCTTCATCTTTTCCTCCACCTGTGCCACCTATGGCCTTCCCGAAAGGATTCCCATTTCGGAGGACCATCCTCAGAGACCCATCAACCCCTATGGTCGAACTAAACGGATCATTGAAGAGGTTCTGAAAGATTATGATCGGGCTTACGGTCTGAAACATATTAACCTAAGATATTTCAATGCAGCAGGAGCCGATCCTGATGGAGAGATTGGAGAACTCCACCAGCCTGAAACTCATCTCATCCCTCTGATCCTTTATGCTGCCTTAGGACGGCGTCCAGAGGTGAAGATCTATGGGACAGATTATCCCACTCCCGACGGAACCTGTATTCGAGATTATATCCATGTGATGGATCTGGCTGACGCCCATCTCAAAGCCCTTCAATATCTTCTCCATCAAGAAAGAAGTGATTCCTTTAATTTGGGCAATGGATGTGGATATTCCGTTCGAGAAGTCATCGAAGCAGCGAAAAGAGTAACTCGTAGAGAATTTAAGGTGGTAGAATCTGAAAGGAGGGAGGGAGACCCTCCTATCCTCATTAGCAGTTGTCAAAAGGCTATGGAGACTCTCCAATGGAAACCCCGCTATGAAGCGATTGAAGAGATCATTGAAACCGCTTGGAAGTGGTATCTGAAGAACTTATCTCGTTTATAAAATTTTTCCTCCTCTAAACCTTTAATCCTTCCCCTTCCCCCTGAACGATGAACCCCTGGGTATTTGAAATCGGGGAGGAAGTGTGATAAAAATGTATCTGTTATTGAATTGAATGAGAAGAAGAGAACTCGACGAAGAATTTATGAAAATAGCACTTGAAGAAGCAAGAAAGGCGGCTCAACATGGAGAGGTTCCTATCGGTGCTGTTTTAGTGAAAGGGGAAAGGATCCTTGCCAAGGATCATAATCGATGTATCCAGCTCAGTGATCCGACGGCCCATGCAGAGATGCTTGTGCTCCGAAAGGGAGGTCGGCTGTTAAAAAATTATCGACTCAACCAAACGAACCTTTATGTGACGGCAGAGCCATGTCTAATGTGCGCCTCTGCAATGCTTCATGCGAGAATCTCCCGATTAGTTTTTGGTGCCTGGGAAAAGAAATTTGGAGCAGTCGAATCAACCGCCCGAGTCTTTGAGATGAAAGGGCTGAATCATCAGATTGACGTTCAGGGTGGGATTCTCGAAAAGAAATGCTCCGATCTCTTGAGGAACTTTTTTAAAAAGAAAAGAGAGCAATAAAGCACGGAGAGATGCCCGAGAGGCCGAAGGGGCTCGCCTGCTAAGCGAGTATCCTGCTAAAACGGGATCGAGGGTTCGAATCCCTCTCTCTCCGCCATTTTAATTAATGGGAGAGGTTGCCGAGTGGTTTAAGGCGCCGCTCTCG
>JBDOIB010000273.1:0-1147 GCA_041082155.1 Thermodesulfobacteriota bacterium
GGAATTAGAACATAGAGAGGCTTTAGAAAAGGCTCTCATCGGAGAAACGTTAGCCCATCTTGACCCAGAAGAACCGGCTGGCCCTTCCATGGAACTGAGCCTCTTTCTCGAAGAAAAGAGACTGGATGAAAATTCAACTGCCCAGGATGTGATGATTTATGCGATTCATGAAGAAAAACGTTCCGTCGAATTCTATCAACAGATGGCGGGTCAATGTAAGGGCGCTCCGATGGAGGAACTTTTTACCAAACTTAAACAACAAGAAATGGCTCACTTAACCAAACTTGAAGAGACGTACGAAAAACTCTATATGCCTCATATGTGATAAAAATTTGAAAACAAGAATATTTCTTATATTTTGCCTCACGAACCTTCATTCGTTGGGTTTGTGCAAATGGCCAAATTTTGCAAGAACTTCAACGTTTCTCGGCCGATGATTGAAGCTTCATCGACGGGAATGACGTAAATAGCAACTTTTGATCCCTCCTCGTGGATTTTCCCTTCCTTTCCAATGGTCTTACGATTCTGATTCTCATCCAGCCGCATCCCACACCACTCCATCCCCGCACAGATACGACTTCTGATGACCGGAGAATTCTCCCCGATTCCCCCTCCAAAGATCAGGACCTCTGCACCCCCTAAGGCTGCAAAATAAGCTCCGATCTGTTTTTTCACTCTATAACAAAACATCTCAAGGGCTAGAGTTGAATTCTCATCTCCCTGGGACTCTCTCTCTAACAATTCTCTTACATCCTGGGAATATCCGGAGACCCCCAAAAGCCCTGATTTTCTATTTAAAATAGTCTCTACTTCCGAGAGAGTGATTCCTTCCCTTTGAGCTAATAAATTAGGAAGATGAGGGTCGACATCTCCAGACCTCGTCCCCATCATCAATCCCTCAAGGGGAGTAAGCCCCATCGAGGTGTCTATAGATCGGCCCTTCTCGATAGCCGCGGCCGAACAGCCACTTCCCAGTTGGAGGGTAATCATTTTTGTCTTTTCCCTTGGGGTAGAAGTAAGGTGAATGTATCGCTCGAACATATATTGATGAGCAATTCCATGAAAGCCGTATCGGAAGAGATAATGCTTTTCTGTCAGGTCAAACGGGATGGGATACCGGCAAGCCCGCTCAGGCATTTCTGAATGA
>JBDOIB010000279.1:0-1200 GCA_041082155.1 Thermodesulfobacteriota bacterium
CTCTATTAAATTCAAAGCTTTTATTCTTCTTCCTCGTCGCCCTCCAATACCCCGAGTGCTTCGTCGATCAAATCTCTGGCCTGCTCAAGCGCTTCTTCCAATTCTTCAATTCTTTCTTTCAGCTCTTCTTTCGTCGGCATTCTTCTCCCTCCTTTCTTTTTAGTAGTCTCAATATCCTATTCGCTGGGACACGCCATTTCCCCTTCACTTTGATTGCGGATAGTTTTCCGCCCCATATCCAGCGTTGCACTGTGAATGGATCGACCTTCAGTGCTCTTGCCACCTCTCGTATTGTTAGAAGCCCTCGTTGTTTTTGCATCGCGTTTTAAGTATAATCTGTAGTATACATAAAAGATATTGGCAAAAGTAGGGCATTTTTTGACCATGAGAAAGCATGACCCTTCCTTCGTTGAGTTTTTAGAATACTGGACAGGGCTGAAGGGGAATGCCGAAGAAGACCCGGTGGTGGAGGGTTTTGACCCGAACTACCTGAGGAGGCTGAAGAGAAGGGTCCTCAGGGAAGGTGGAAAGAGCTACTGGGAATCCATCAAGAAGGAATCGCTGAGACCTCGATTGAAGATGAGGATGTCAAAAAATCTCTTCAGGCTGGAGCCCCTCGCACCCAACCCGAGAAACAGACCAAAGAACTACCGGTTCTGGCTCCTCGTCAAATACCTGAGGGACTACTTCCGGAAGCTGACCGGCAGACCGCAGACGAATAAGGTTCTGGGGATTATCGAAAGATACAGGGAGCTGTCTTATTATGAGCTGAACTCTGAGTTTTCGAGGCGAAAGAGCTGGTTCACCAATGAGCCCTCGATCGACGACCTTCTCGGTTTTTACAATTCAAACAGGGAGAAAATTTCGCTGGCTATTAAGACAGGGACTCCTCTTTATCATATGATTGACATGGGGAGACCAAAGAAGAAAGGAACAGAGTGACCTACTGATTGCATGAAGAGGGAAATATTACAAATATTTGTAATGCTTCCCTCCCCTTTTTTTGAACAGAAGAAAGAACTGATAATTGAGCTTAGAAAAAGAGGATATAGTCAAGAAAGGGTTGCTAAATTAATCGGTTTAACTCGACAAAGAATAGATCAAATTGAAGAGGGAAATATTGGAAATATTTCCAATGCTTCCCTCCCCAAAGAAGAAAGGAACAGAGTGACCTACCGCTTATATACCCGCTGACTAAAA
>JBDOIB010000289.1:0-1954 GCA_041082155.1 Thermodesulfobacteriota bacterium
ATAACCCTCAGCCAACTCCCCATAAGCCCGCTGCACCTTGGGATCCCGCACACATGCCTTAGTAATGGCACACTTGGCATTATCAATAATGACCTTGGCCGGCACTCCCCCAAAATACTCAAAAGCCCGCCGATGTGCAAAAAGCCAGGTCTCCACCTTCTGATCAGGAAAGACTACTTACACTTACGAAGTGTAAATGAATTGAATTACTTCTCGTTTCTTAATCCTAGATATGATGGGTTTGAGATCAGTTTTTCAAGTTGCTCCCAGAATTTTATTCTGATATCTTTGGGAAGGTGATTGAGTCTTTTGAGAACGGAATCTGGAATAATGATGTTAGTCGCCAAAATGTTTTCGAGCCTCTTTGACAGATTTGAAAACCGTTATCTTTTCCTTTTTAATCTCTTTAACAGACTGCGCAACTTGATCTTGCCACTCTCTGTTCCAAAACCATCCCTGATGGCGGGGTATCTCTATGATAGGGCGAATGACGATTTCCTTCCCTCTCGCTGTTACTTCTACCCGTTCACCCACTCTCAACGGAATTTTCCCTCTGACAACTTACTCGGGTATCGTAACTTGATACTTATCCCTAATCTTTACGGTTACTGCCATAGCTAATTTCTCCTTTGTATTACTGTAAATACTTTTATAAAGTGGTTCTTTATTTAACTCAAAAATAAAATCTTTCTCTGTTTCACTCCGCAGTCTCTGTGAGAGATCATCTTTTCTTGCCCAATTCATTCGATTGCACAGAATGAAAAAAATTAATTAAAGTTTAGTTCCAAAGGGCTTTGAGTAAAATATGGGGAAAGAGATCTACTTAGAGGTATTGACTCCATTAGGAATAAAGATAAGGGTTACAAGGGAGTATTGGGAATATGTTGTAAACGTTAAGCACCCGATTATGAAGAATAGAGAAGAACTCGTAAAAGAAATTTTATCAAATCCAGAAGAGATATATAGGAGTAAGGTAGATCAGAACGTCTACTTATATTATAAAAAGTTTGACAAGATTTATTGTGTTGTGGTAAAGCATTTAGAAAAAGAGGGATATTTGATAACCACATATCCTACTGATAAGATTAAGGAAGGAGTTAGAATATGGAAAAGGTGAAGATATATTATAATAAAGAAACTGATACCATGGATATTTGGTTTGGAAATCCTGAAGAGGAATACGTAGCAGAAGAAGCAGGGGAGGGTTTCATTCTTAAGAAAGACAGGGAAGGTAGGATTATTGGTGTTGAGAAGCTTTATGTCGTTAAATCTTTAGGTATTCAACCACCCCTTCCTTTGGAAGTTGTAGTGGGATGATTTAACTTTTTCATTCTAAATCATTTTTTCCTACCAAGTTAAACTTCCTTACTTACTTGATTTTTAAGTTAACAAACTCCGTAAACTCTGCGGGCTTTGTGAGAGAACATCTTCTATCGCTTGCTTTGCTCGTGCTTATAGAGTAGAAATTAAAATTTATAAGAAAGGACTGGGTCATGAATGAGAGGATTAAGAAACGGGGGATGGGTTGGATTCCGGATTATCCGGATTTCAGGGATTATACGGAGGAAACGGAGGAGGTGAGATCGGTTCTTGGGGTAGTAAAGGGAATAAAGGCGAAGAGTCTTCCATCCTCTGTGGATCTCAGGGAATGGTGTTCATCGATTGAAGATCAGGGAGGTCTTGGTTCGTGTACGGCACATGCAGGTACGAGTCTGATTGAATACTATGAGAGGAAGACTTTTGGAAGGCATATCGATGCCTCGAGGCTTTTTCTTTACAAAGTGACCAGGAATCTTATGAAGATGAAGGGGGATACGGGTGCTTATTTGAGGACGACGATGGGGGCGATGGTGCTTTTTGGGGTGCCACCGGAGGAGTACTGGCCCTATACGGATGATGAAAAGGGATTTGATAAGGAGCCCTCTTCATTCTGTTATGCCTTTGCGCAGAATTA
>JBDOIB010000293.1:0-1135 GCA_041082155.1 Thermodesulfobacteriota bacterium
GTGGGTTTCATGCTGATTCCTTTGGTCCTGAGTGCGACAATCCGGTCTTTATCACTTCTCCAGCCTTTGGGAAGAAGGGAGTCGAGGATCAGGGCATATTCATCGGTATGGATCTGGCTTATTTCAAATCCTGGCCCGAGGCTTACAGGATCCGGAAGGAGCTTAATGGGCTGGTATCGAGGGATTTTTTCTCCGGAAAGGGCAGTTTCTTCTTTTTCCACCACTATCTTGGGCTCCTGGAGCCATTGATTCTGGACGACATTTTTAATTTTGGGAAGAAAATCTTCTTTCCCGAAAAGCCGGAGGATTTTTTCCAGAGGTTCTTTGAAGTAAAGAGCCATATTAATGGCTATATCAAGGCTGGCGGACTTGATTTTTCCTGATCTCAAATTACATAAAAAGCTCTCTGAGACTCCTATTCCCTGGGCAATTTCTGTAAGAGTCTTATCTTTAGTCTTTTCGTTTAAGAATTCCTGAAGCTCTATCCCCATACTTTCCTAAGTAAAATCTAAACTATTGATTTCATTGACGCAAGAAATTTTCTTCACTTTTTTTAAAATTTTTCTTGACAAAAAGAATATTCTTTAATAAAATTCTTTCTGTGAATGAATTTAAGGAGGACATCTTGACTGACGAAATTAAAGAAATCAGGCAGAAATTACAGGAATATATCATCGAAAAAGACATCACCCTTCAGCAGGCAGCTGCTCTTATAGGATATAGGTCTCCGGCATCCATTCTTAAGTTCCTTAGGGGTAAGACACCCAAGCCTAATATCCGGCGCATAGCCCGGATGAAAGCCCTTCTGGAGTCAAGACCATGACCCTGCTTACTCAGGAAGAAGCGGCGCGAACTCTCAGGATATCAAAGACCTCTCTCTGGAGACTGAGGTCAAGGGGAAAGATAAAGGCCGTCCAGATCGGCAAAAAAATCCTTTTTCGGCAAGAAGACCTGGAAAAATTCATCGCTGAAAACACATTCCCCAAAAGGATAGGGAAGATATGATTGACCTAATTGGGCTTATTCTCATCCTCTTGCTGGCCGGATTCCTCATCGTTCTGGTTTCGCCGAATCTTAGCCTCCACGATGACCGGCGGTTCTTTTTTGGTCCAGGGAATCGTAAAAAGAGAACCGG
>JBDOIB010000081.1:0-1297 GCA_041082155.1 Thermodesulfobacteriota bacterium
CCTTTTAAGAGGAAAATCTCAAAAGAAAGGAGGTTAACTTTACGATGGCTAAAAAGATAGAGAGGAAGCGCTCTGAGCCGGCGTTGATCAGTTTAGTCGAGCAGGCTTTTATTAAGGGGTATCGACGAGGAAGATGGAGCGGCGGGATAAAGCACTCGGGATAGAGGGGGCATAATCTTCTCAGGTTTCAGAGATGACTCGAGGTTTAGATGAGCGAGTGAAGGAGTTTCGGTCGAGGCCCTTATCTGAGGAGTATCCCTTTGTCTGGATTAATGCGATCTATGAGAAGTTGCGCTGTTCTGGGCGGGTGGTGGCGGTGGCGATAATGATCGCTTATGGGGTAAATTCTGAAGGTGAGAGGGAGGTATTGGAGGTTGAACCCATGTGGGATGAGAGCGAGGACTCCTGGCGCGTTTTTCTGAGGAAGCTTACACGCCGGGGGGTGAAGAGAGTTAAGATGTTTATCTCGGATGCCCATCAGGGTATTCAGCAGGCCATCAAGAAAGAGTGGTTAGGAGCCACGTGGCAGCGATGAAAGGTTCATTTCATGAGGAATATTTTGGCGAAGGTGGCTCATCGGGATAAAGCTCGCTTGTCTGAGAAGCTTAAACAGATTGGCTCGAGCCGGATAGAGCGAGCGCTGAGAAATTAGCCTCTTTGATTATTGAGGAGTAAGAGAAGAAATATCCTTAGGCGATGCGTTGTTTGGAAGAGGGGTTAGAAGATAGCCTTCAGTTCTATAACTTCCGTAAGATAGATAAGAGACGAATCTCATCAACCAATGTTTTGGAGAGAACAAGCCGAGAGATTAGACGGAGGAGCCGGGTGGTGGGAGTATTTCCTTCAGTGGGATTCCTATTTAAGGTTGGTTGTTTCGTATCTGATGGAAGCGACCGAAGACTGGGCTAATGATTATGCTTATATCAAAGCCGAGAAGCTTTCACCGATTTTAGAAAATCGTCTGGCTCAAGTAGCGAATTAAGAGAAAAAAAACGCAAAGATTATGGCGGCGAAATTGATAATATGAAATCGCCTGAGCTCCTTGTTGCCTAAAATAAAAGACAAGGAGGTAAGGCGAAATGACCAGATTTTATGGGTGCGATGCTTATAAGAATTATTCTTTATTCACCTGGGTTGACGAAGCTGGTGGCGAAGGACCATTCTTTCGGGTTAAAAACGAACGAAGCGAGTTTAAAGACTATCTTGGCACCCTTCCTTCGGGATCTCTTATTGCTCTGGAGACTGGAGGCAATCGGTCCTGGATGGTGGAGGAAATGGAGAAAGCTGGCCACTTTCC
>JBDOIB010000321.1:0-2962 GCA_041082155.1 Thermodesulfobacteriota bacterium
ACCTCTGCAATGGCCCCTCCAATCCCGGAATCGACCTCATCGAAAATAAGAACCTGACGTCCACCCACCTTCGCCAGAATCTTCTTCATTGCCAGCATAATTCTGGAGAGCTCCCCTCCCGATGCGATTTTTGCGAGGGGTTTTACCTCTTCTCCTATATTTGGAGAAATAAGAAATTCCACTCGGTCCTTCCCTTTGAGAGAGAGGGGTTGCTCCTCGATTTTTACCTCAAAGGTGGTCTTCTTCATCCCCAAGGAGCTCAGTTCCTTCTCAATCAATCGCTTTAACTCCTTGGCGACCCGCTTTCTCTCCAAGGAGAGTTTTTGCGCCAAAGCCCGGACTTCTCCCTCAACAGATTCTAAAATCCCCTCAAGCTGGGAAAGTCTTTCTTCGTTGGAGGTGAAGGACTTTAAAGCCTCATTCACATTTTCTTTAAACCTCAGGACATCCTCAACGGTAGGCCCATACTTTCGTTTAAGTCTGTCAATCTCCTCGAGCCGGTTCTCCACCTCTTCCAATCGCATGGGATCGATCTCGATTCGTTTCAAATAGTCTCTCAGAACCAGCGCGGTCTCTTCTAATTGGATCGAGGAGGCTTCCAATCCTTTGATCGCTTCGGAGAGGGAAGGATCGAGGTGGAGAATCTCCCTGCCCCATCGAAGGATAGACTGAATCCTTTCAAGGGCAGAGTCTTCTCCTTCACAGATTCTCTCCTGGAAGGTCTGAGCAAACTCTATCAATTTTCTTGCGTGGGTAAGGATCCTCCTCTCCTCTTTGAGAGCCTCCTCCTCACCGATTGAGATCTTGGAGTCCTCAATCTCTTTTAATTGAAAGGCCATCAGTTCCCTTTCTTTTGCCCTCTTCTCTTTCTCTTCTCGAATGTTCTTAATCTCTTCGGAAAGGGAGAGAAATCGCTCAAAGTGTTCCTGGAAGGTCTCTCGAAGTCCGACCAGTCCCCCAAATTCGTCCAGGATATCCCCGTGGGTTTCCACCCGTTGGAGAGATTGATGTTCATGCTGGCCGTAAATACTCAGAAGCTTTTCGGCAATCTCTGAAAGCGTTCCAAGGGTCACTAAATTCTCATTAAGGAAGACCTTCCCACGACCCGATCGGGAGAGGATTCGACGAATCAGAAACACATCTTCTTCTTGATCCGGTGATGCCCATGCCTTTTGTTGAATCTTTTCTTTGATCTCTCGATGATGAGAAATATCAAAGAGAGCTTCGATCGCTGCCTCTTCCTCAGAGCTCCGGATTAACTCCTCACTTCCCCTGTCTCCTAAAAGGAGATGGACCGCATTAAGAATAATCGATTTTCCTGTTCCCGTCTCTCCGGTCAGGACATTCAATCCTTTAGAAAAGGTGAGGGATAATTCTTCAATGATCGCAAAGTTTCTGATCCGGAGCTCAAGGAGCATCTCTGCTAACGTTCCCCCCACTTCAACTTTTCCCTTAAGAGTTCAAAATAATGCCGATAGGGGGATTTAATCAAAAGGATCCCTGTTTCCGATTTTTTCACCTCTACCACATCTTCGTACTCCAGCATGAATCCCTGCTGTCCATCTAAGGTGAGGAGAACTTCCTGCTGGGTGGTCTTTAAGACTACGTGAATGGTCACATCATCAGGAATGACAATCGGACGATTGGTCAAAGTGTGGGGACAGATGGGAGTAATAATAATACAATGAAGAGAAGGATAGATGATGGGACCTCCAGCCGAAAGGTTATAAGCAGTGGAGCCAGTGGGCGTAGAAAGAATCAACCCATCCGATTTAAAGGTGGTGAGATACTCGCCATTGATCGAGGTTTCAAGGTCGATAATTCTTGCCAGTGCCCCTTTGTTGATGACCGCGTCATTGAGGACTGTGAAATCGGCCATCTTTTCCCCTCTCCTTAAAACGGCTGCCCGGAGGGCCACCCTCTCATCCACGATAAAATCCCCCTCAATGACTCTTTCAAGAACCTTATCCAGTTCTTTGAGGGTAATTTCGGTGAGAAAACCCAATCCTCCCAAGTTGACTCCGAGAATGGGAACCTTATATTTTCCGACCAACCGGGCCACACTCAGAAGGGTCCCATCTCCCCCAAGAACAATAACCACTTCTACCTGCGAAGGGATCTCTTCTTTTCTTATCAAGTTCAGCCGAATTCCCCGAGGAAATGCGGGCAATCCCTTCCCCACCGAGTCCTCTATATAAAAATCAACATCCTTTAATCTGAGATGTTCAATCAAATGCGTGATCAAGGGGATTGCTTCCGGTTTATTCTGCTTCGCAATAATCCCAATCCGTTTCATTTCGGACCTCTTTGAGGGATAAACAATCAATTTCCTTAACTTGTGCTTTTAAAAATCTCTTCTTCAGGGACTTAAGGGTCTCCGAAAAACTTACTATTCAATAATGGCAATCGTTGCCTCGGCCTCCACTTCCTGGCCAGGAGAGACACAAACCTCCTTGATGACTCCTCCCACAGGAGCCACGATAGGCATTTCCATTTTCATCGCTTCGAGGACAGCCACCTGATCATCCTCCTTGACCTTGTCTCCCACTTTGACGGAGACCGAAATAATCTTTCCTACCATGGGAACTGTAACGGGTGTCGCCATAAGAATCTCCTCCTTACTTTTGAGTCTATTTTGATAAAAAAAATGAATCTTTAAACTATGATAGAATTTAACCTAAACCAGTCCTTATTTGTCAAGGTTCTTTTTGATTGGAGATTCGAGTAAAAAAATTTGACTTTAAAAACAAAATATAATAATTTATGTGAAAAATTTAACAGGTCCCCTCCGCTCATCAGATGGGGAGGGGCAGAGAGGAGGGATACTCTTATTGATTCACTCGAATTAAAAGATCGGGCATTTGATTTTATTTACATCGCTTTCTGGCATATCGCAGAATACTTTATTGATTTAATCAAATCGCAAATACCTTCTGTTCCGATTCTTATTGATACAATGGAT
>JBDOIB010000346.1:0-3351 GCA_041082155.1 Thermodesulfobacteriota bacterium
CCATTAGTTTGAAAAAAGGTGGTGAAATAGGATCTGAGGCCTCGATCGAAATCCTTGTAAACTTCTCTTCTTCTCGAAATGAAATTTTCTGGAGAGCTGAAATTTTTGTCTCAGTAATCCGAGGCTCGGGGGGTGAAGGTTCAAGGGTTCCTTTTTGGGTCGTGGCGCAACCCATGAATAATAAGAAGATAAATATACCCCAACACATCATTCTGAATTGATGAGAAGATTTCATGATTCTCCTCCCTCCTCTACTTTATGAAGCAGCATGATCACTTCGTTCGTTTTGACCTTTCCAAATACATCTAAATAAGTTTCTTCAATGATGACTCGATCTTTTAAAATCCGAGTTACCCTTCCTTCATTCTTCCCTATAAGCGTTCCTTTCTTAATAAAATATCCCTTTCCAGTAGCATCCTCTACGAGGGCCACATTTGCCTCTGGCGTGGAGATGATCGCCACCAGTTTTAACTGACTAATATCATACTTCTGAAGAGGGGTTAAAGGGGCAGTCCTTGGGATCTCCCTTACAGGGGTAAGCTGAATAAAAGGCTTAAAGGGATCTGGTTTCCCCACAGGGTTATAGGAATACTCTGGCTCCTCCTTCTTTTCAGGCTCTTTGACTTCAGCAACCTTCGGAGCTTCGACTTTTTTGACCGGAGCTGAAGGGGTAGCCTCTTTTTTTGAAGGAGGCGGAGGAGAAGTTCCCCCCCCACAACCCATGACCCATAGACACAGGCAAAGAAGAATGGGTATTCCTATGATCCAGCTATTTCCTCGTCTTTGGAGAAACATCCTCTTCCTCTGTTTGTTGTTTTTTCTCTTTTTTGGTCTCACTTTTCTTTTCCTCTTTCTTGGGTTCAATGAAACGATAAGTGTTTACCAAACACGATGTCTTGACCAGCACATCCTTCTCTCTCCCCTTAACCTCTTTTGCCCTTGACATATTGAAGTCTACCACATTGATGATCCTTGGAAGTTTGCTGATTTTATCGAAAAAGGTTCCAGTCTCATGATAACTTCCGATGACTACAAGATCGATGGGGACTTTCGCATAAAATTGTTGAGGTTCCTCGGGTTTAGGTCGGAATAGCGTAAATTCTAAATTCGACTCTTTTCCAAGACGGGAGATACTCTTTAAAATTTCAGGAATCTCTTTTTCATTTGGAAGTTGGGTGAGAGCGTTAGCCAGTTCCACATTAAGTTTCTCGATCTGTTTTTTAAACTTATCCAGATCTCTTGCAACCATCTTTCCTTCATTGAGCTCTTTCATCAGTTTGCTCATCTCATTCCTTAGAACTTCTTTTTCATTCCGAAGCGGGATGAAAAAGAGATAGGCATAGAGGGCCACCAACAGGCCGAGAATTCCCACCCAGATTAAAACCTTTTTAGAGGTGGGAAGCTTTAAGATCGAATCAACGGTCAGTGCCATTCTTTCCCCCTTCTGTTACATAGAGATTTCACAAGAGAGTGTAAATTTCTTAAGCTTAATTTTACTCTGTTCCACCTGTTCACTCACAATTAAATCCACACTCTTAAAGAATTTTGAATTTCTTAGATTAGTCATAAAGTTGGCAATCGTTTCATCATCCATGGCCAAACCCTCCAGATCCAGTTTCGATCCTTGTTTTTTTAGTGATTCCAGATGAAGCTTTTCAGGTTTATGGATGCTCAGTTCATCTAAGATTCGAACCGGACTTGATTTTTCCTTCCGAAGTTTCTCAATGACGTTCAGTTTCTCCTGAAGCACTTTCTGAGCTTCTTTGGCTTTGGTCACTTCGGCATTTAGTTTTTTATAATATGCAATCTCCTCTTTCATTTTACTGATTTGAGAAATCATCTCATCTTTCTCCCTGGTCTCCTTCCAATGAACGCCAATCAAAAGAAGAAGCAGGACGGCCAGAGAGGCAAAAAATACAATAAACTCTTTTTTTACTCCAATCTTTTTTTTCTCTTTTCCTGGCAGTAGGTTGATCTTAATCATTTGTCTCCTACCTTTCTTGTGGCAAGACCTACTCCCACAGCCATCATGGGACCTATCTCTCTAAGATACTCAATATCAAAACTCTTTTCATTATACTCGATTTTTTTAAAGGGGTTCACAATTTCCACCGGAATTCCGGTTTGCTGCTGCAAAATCGTATCAAAATCCTTGATCTTTGATCCTCCTCCACTCAAATAAATCTTACTGACCTTTTCATAAGTCGTGGTGGATTGAAAGAATTCGAGAGAATTAGCAATTTCGAGGGCAAGCGTTTCAGAGGCGGCCTGCAGAATATCCTGAATCATGGGTTGTGAAGTGGCCTCTAATTTACTTCCAATTTTAATCTTCTCGGCCTCTTCATAATCAATGTGGAGCTGGCGTTGAATCTCCTCTGTGATGTAGTTTCCGCCCTTAAAGATATCTCGAGTAAAAGCTGAGGTATTATTCTTGAGGATGTTGATATTGGTAATGCTGGCCCCCACATCAGCCATGACAATGGTTTCATCCGTTCCCATCTCGTAGTTGATCGCAAACATATTCTCCAGAGCAAAGGCATCGACATCGATAATCACTGGATTTAATCCCGCTTCAATGATGACAGAGACATAGTCGTTAATAATATCCTTTTTAGCCGCCACCAGAAGAACATCCATCACCTCAGGGTTTTCTGATGCTGTCCCTAAAATTTGAAAATCGAGATTCACATCATTGATATCAAATGGGATGTATCGTTCGGCTTCCCACTTAATGGACTCTTCCAATTCTGCTTTGGACATGAATGGGAGGGTGACTTTCTTTACGATGACTGAGTGCCCGGAAACTGAAGTTACCACATCTTTTGTTCTCGTCTTTGCACTCTTGATCAATTCTTTGATGGCATCAATCACTGTTACAGAATCCATCAAAGCCCCATCCACAATCGCCTCCGGCGGAAGAGGAGAGATTCCTAAACTTTGAAGTCGATAGCCCGTTTTCCCTTCAGAGAGTTCAACCAGTTTAATGGAGCTTGAACCGATGTCTAATCCTATAACATTTTTTTTCTTTCCTAAGATCATTTTATCTCCTTTTTTCTTATATGGTTCTCATTTATCAAAATTTTTTCTAATTTATTCTTAAAATTCAAAAAATGTCAAGGAAAATTTTAATAATTTCCATTAATTGCTTAAATTAGGCTCTTCTAAACCATATTTTTTGATTTTTGCTCTAAGGGTTGCCCGAGAAATACCTAAAATTTTTGATACCTTAGATTTATTCCACTCCAGTTTTTTCAACACATTGTCCAGATAGATCTTCTCCATCTCTTCCAAAGGCATCACTTCGAAATCAAAATTTTTATAATCTTTGCTTTCGGTATGTTTAACCCTTTC
>JBDOIB010000385.1:0-1664 GCA_041082155.1 Thermodesulfobacteriota bacterium
TTTGGAGATAGAGGTAAGGATCAATCGGGCTGAGATAGTCGTCGTGTTCTGAGATTCTGAGATAAGAAGGGCTTTTTTGAGGAGGCCAAGGGGAAACGTCATCGTCTCTTTTTTCATAATTTTTCGGTCTGAAGGGAGTTGGAGGAACGAAGGGGTAGCCAATCAATTCATAACCATTTTTGAGTCGATATTTTTTTAAGGTTAGGTCGATCCATCCTTCTATAGGGTTTCTAAAAAGATCGGGGTATGCAAGATCCCAGTTTCCGGGAATAGAGAAGAGGTAAATTTCCGGCCGGACCTCTTTTATCCTTTTAAAAAATGGAATGAGGAAGTCTTTGATGAAAACCTTCTGGTAAGGGATCATATCCTCATAACGCCGAGTGGGAGGAAAGGATGGAAGGAGATCACCTCCTATGAGAAGGATCTCAGGGGAGTGGAGTTGAGTGAATCTCAGAAGTTGTTCATAAAGAGAGATTTCTCCATGAAGGTCTGAAGTAAAAAAAATTTTCATATCCTTAATCCTATGTTCTTATGGTTTAGCCATTTCGATCTTCAAGGACATGAGAAGAAATGGAAGCTATTCTTCAAAATCTTCCACAAGAACCCATTTATCCTTTCTTTTTAGGAGTTTAAATGTTACTTTACAGTAAGAACAGAGAATGAGATCTCCCGGTTTCTCATCTCCGTCCATAGGAATATCCGCATCGCAGATTGGGCACACCATATCTTTGATCATCTTTTTTCTCCTTGGGTAAGAGTTTATAGAAAATTGACAAAATTTTATAACAAAATTTTCCTATTGACAAATATTTAAAGTTTAATTATAGTTTGTTTTAATAATAAAAAAATTGTTGTAATATTGAAATGACCCATCATTTGACCGATCGATATTTGATCAATTCTATTATACGAGCGTGTAACCTCTTAAGGCGCCTTTCAAAAGAAAAGACTTACTTCAAAATCAGTGAATTAGCCCGAGAACTCAACTTAGATCGAAGTACGACTTACCGCATTCTTCTGTCCTTAGAAAAATGTGGGTTTGTCGAGAAGGATAAAAAAACAGGTGAATATGGTCTGGGGATGGCTGTTTTTGAAATTGGAAATGCCTTCTTGAATCAAAGAGATTTCGTTAAATTATCCAAACCCATCATGCTGGATCTGGCCTCCAGAGTCCAGGAGACAGTTCATCTCGCTGTTCTCAGCGGAACTGAAATCGTTTACATCGATAAGGCCGATTCGCCTCGGACCCTGGGAGTCATTTCTAAAATCGGACAAAGGGCCCCCCTCTATTGCACGGCATTAGGAAAGGTATTGCTAGCAAATCAACCTAAGGAGAGCCAATTGCGGATTCTTCGTGAACTTAAATTAAAAGCATTTACCTCAAACACGATTACTTCGAAGAAAAGATTGTTAGAAGAACTTGATGAAATTCGGAAATGTGGATATTCTCTGGATCGGAGGGAATATGAGGAAGGAGTAGAATGTATCGCTGCTCCCATTCGGGATCATTTAGGGAATGTTATTGCCGCTCTGAGCATCTCCGGTCCTCAGAAAAAGATAGGTATCCCCCAGGAGAAAGATTTTGTGAATCAGGTTATAGAATCTGCCAAGTTAATCTCTTCAAAGATCGGATACTTCGGATAAAGCCTTTCAAATTATGTTAG
>JBDOIB010000392.1:0-3864 GCA_041082155.1 Thermodesulfobacteriota bacterium
TGAGACGGATATAAAAAACTTATTTTTTGTAGGGGATGGGGCTGGAGTAACCAGAGGGTGTTATTACTAATTCAAGATGTTAATTTTTTACTATTTTGAAATGTTAAGAAATGGAGATTGAGGGTTTTGTTTTTTTCCATAAACAAACCTTCTCCATGGAGGAGTTTTAGGTGGAATCCATGGAGTTTTTGGAAGGCCTGGAAGGTTTCGAAGATACTCTCTTTGATTGAGTATCTTTTCAATTCTCCTTTCCCTCCTGAGAGTTTTATTCTCCTGAGAGAGCATAGATTCTGCGATCACCTGATTCTTATAAAGGACAATGATTCGATTATCTTCTAACAGGCAAACCTCAACCTTGGCCCTCGAAAAGGAGGCTCTTAGGCTTGAAGGAGGAATCTGGATCATCTGCCCTCGGAAGGAAATCGTATTGTCTTTGTTCACCGACCTTTGCTCCTTGATACAGAAGATCAGATCTAAGTTTATCTCTTGGGGTAGGGGCAGATAAGCACTTTCCGCCTCATGGGTCCACTTAGAGTTATAGTAAGGAAGAAATCGATCTATCAGGAATCGATTCGCCTCTCGATAATCTTTAATCCCGGCCAGTCTCATCTCCTTGATGAGGCGATCCTGGAATAAACGAAAAGTCACCTCAATCCTTCCCTTCGCCTGAGGAGAATGGGCAGGGATCAGGGTAATCCCCAACTCCTCCAGGGCACGCTCAATCTGGGTATCGGCCTGCTCCGAACCTACCTGCACATGTAAACCCCCATGGCGGGTGGTCTTAAAATGACTGGCCCTATCCGCATAGAGGCTCATAAAAAGCCCTTTCCTCTCAATAAAACACCGAATGACATGCATGTTACTAAAGACCGTATCTTTGGGAAAGAATCTCGCATAAGGGACCTCATTGGTCGCATCATCGATCATGGCGATCAGCCACCATTTCTCCGCCATAGCCTCAAGCCATTGATGCTGAGAAGAATCCATCTGAATAAGCATCCCAGCCTTCGGCATCCGACGCCTCTGCCGATGAACCTTCCTCCTCCTTCTGGACTGATGCTCATGAGCCTTGATCAAGATCCTCCTCACCGATTCATAACAAAGCTTAATCCCATGATCCTCCTCCAATTTGTCTCTAAAATGAAGAATATTGAAATCATAATAAAGCTCCCTCCTCAAACTCAGAATCTCCTCCTCCAGGGCCTGGGTCATCTTCTTATTTGGAGCTGAAGACGGAGACCTCCTTAATATCCCCTCAAAACCCTCCTTAAAGACTCTGGCTTTAAGTCTTGAAATATGCACCGGGGTCAATTTCAAAATCTCAGCAGCCTCCACCCCCTTGAGCCTCTTTGCTATCACCTCTTGAAGAATTTTATACCGCTGGATCTCTCTCATACTCACTAATACCTTCTGTCTTTCCATTTCTGGCTACCTCCTTCAGCTAAAAAACTAAAAAGGAGGTTACCAAAAAAATTAACATTTCAAAATAGTAATAAGCCTTAACATTTTAAAATAGTAACATCATCGTCTGAAATTTTCTTGACATCGAATTTAAAATTTGTTAGAGATAGTGTAACTTTTAGAGGGTTAGAGATGAAAGTCTTTTCAGAAACATTAAGGAATCTCTGGTGGTGCTGGGCAAAAAGGGGAGGAGGGCTGCCCGGTACTGTTCTTTTATGTTAACTTAGTCAGTTAAGGCCATGGGCAGACTCCTCAAAGATGCCCATGGCCTTTTTCATTTTTAATTAATGGAAGAGGCTATGGAAAAAACCATAGCCTCTTTTTTTTGGGGATTAAAGAATGATAAAGCCGTCCTTTTCTGAGTTTAAAGAGTTATCTCTTCAGGGGAATCTCATTCCTCTCTATGAGGAGTTTCCTCTTGAGTCGGAAACACCCATTTCGGCTTTCTTAAAGATGGAAAATGGGAGTTTTTCCTTTCTCCTTGAAAGTATGGAGAGTGTTGGGAGATGGGGGCGTTACACCTTCATCGGGACAGACCCTTCAATCCTCTTCAGGAGTAAAGGCAGATGGTTTGAAGTGATAAAAGAGGGGTTCACTATTTTGAGTGGAGAGGAGAGGGATCCTCTAGCGATCCTTGAGGGTATTCTCAGTCGTTACAGGCCGGTTTATCACGGTGACCTTCCCCGGTTTTTTGGTGGGGCAGTGGGGTATGTGAGTTACGATTATATCCGGTGTCTTGAGAGAATTCCGGACAGTCATCCTTCTGATCCATCTCTTTTTGATTGCTGTTTTATGATTGCAGACAATGTATTCGTTTTTGATCATTTAAAAAGGAGATTGCTTGTGATAGCTAATGCCTTTTTGGATGAGAAAAAAGGGCTTGAGGAGGTTTTCGAGGAGGCAAGAGAAAGGATCAAAGGTTTGAGGAACAGGCTTAAAAATAATTTCCCACTCCCCCTTGAGAATAATATTCGTTTATTATCTCCCTTCCGCTCAAATCTGAGCAAAGGGGAGTTTATGGGGATCGTAAAGCGGGCAAAGGGCTATATTGAGCGAGGGGATGTCCTTCAGGTGGTTCTTTCTCAGAGATTCTCCGTTGAGATGGAGGGGGATCCCTTCAAGATCTATCGAGTCCTTCGCCTCCTCAATCCCTCTCCCTATCTTTTCTATTTAAAGATGGGGGATGGGGTTCTTCTTGGAAGTTCTCCTGAGGTGATGGTTCGTGTTGAAAAAGATAAGATGGAGCTTCGGCCCCTTGCCGGGACTCGTCCACGGGGAAAAACTCCCGATGAAGATCTGGCTCTTGAGAGGGAACTCGTTGGGAATGAAAAGGAGAGGGCAGAGCATGTGATGCTTGTTGATTTGGGAAGAAATGATTTGGGGCGAGTGGCGGAGGTAGGTTCAGTAAAGGTTACGGAACTGATGGGAGTTGAACGGTATTCCCATGTGATGCATCTCGTTTCCACTATTGAGGGGAGGCTCTCTTCGGGAAAGAGCGTCTTTGATGTTTTTCGGGCAGCCTTTCCTGCTGGTACTGTCTCAGGTGCACCCAAAATAAGGGCGATGGAGATCATCGAGGAGCTTGAGCCTGTTCGAAGGGGGCCTTATGCGGGGGCAGTGGGATACTTTTCGTTTTCAGGGGATATGGATACCTGTATCTGCATTCGTTCGGTCTTGATTAAGAATGGGATGGCGTATATTCAGACCGGTGCAGGGATTGTGGCAGATTCAGAGCCGGAGAAGGAATATGAAGAGACACTCAATAAGGCTCGTGCCCTCTTTAAAGCCATTGAGATTGCAGGAGGTTGTGATGATCCTTGTGATTGATAATTATGATTCTTTTACCTATAACCTTGTTCAGTATCTCGGAGAGATCGGGGAAGAGGTTCTGGTGAGAAGAAATGATGAAATCTCAATTGAAGAGGTTAAACCTCTGAAACCGGAAGCGATCGTTATCTCTCCGGGTCCCTGTGGGCCTGAGGAGGCGGGAATATCTGTGGAGCTTGTAAGAAATTTTTACCCCCTTATTCCCATCTTAGGGGTCTGCCTTGGCCATCAGGTCATCGGCTATGCCTTTGGAGCAGAGGTGGGGAAGGCCGAGAGGATTATGCATGGAAAGAGCTCCCTTATCTTTCATGACGGAAAGACTCTTTTTCGGGGGCTTTCCAATCCCTTTGAGGCAGCTCGTTATCATTCCCTGATTGTTGAAAGAAGGGGTCTTCCGGAATCCCTTGAGATCAGTGCATGGACGAAAGAGGGAGAGCTCATGGGACTCAGGCATAAGAAATACAGGGTTGAGGGAGTGCAGTTTCATCCGGAGTCGATTTTAACCTCTTCATATCTCTTGTTGATAAAGAATTTTATTTGCTCGGTTCGAGAGGAAAGGGGGTTAGGGAGGTATGG
>JBDOIB010000443.1:0-5742 GCA_041082155.1 Thermodesulfobacteriota bacterium
TCATTAAAAAGAAGTCTTTTTAATATCTCGGGTAAAATTTTGGTATAAAAGTTGCTATAAATTAAAAAGGAGGGTAAAAATGAAGTGTTATAAGTGCGGTGGTCTTATGGTTTTCGAGAGGTTTTTCGGTATTTCAGAAGATTTTTATGGCTGGCGTTGCCTCTTCTGCGGGGAGATCATTGACAAGGTTATTCTCGAAAACCGTCTCGGCCAGAAAAAAGACAGGTAAATTTTTTATCGAAAATGTTTTTGATGAAAAACATCGTTTAAAAGACGGAATGTAGAAAGGTGTTTTTATTGCCTCCTTATTTCTCCCTTCTTATTTTTATAAATTAGTTTGACTCCTCCCTTTTCTTATTTTATGAATGAAAGGAGTTTTCGTGAATGGATAAATTTTATCAAGAGATTCCTCAATTTCCTTCTTTTAAGAAGCTTTCGATAGAAGATAAGGCTCTTTTTGACGAGATGTTTTTACGATTTCCTCCCCTTATTTCAGAATTTACTTTTACCAATCTTTTTATCTGGAGAAAGGCCTACTCCTTTGAGTTCTCACGTTTGGATTCATTTGTCTGCCTGTTAGGAGAAAGAGAAGGGTCTCCCTTTTTCTTCCCTCCCATTGGAGAAGGAGATGTGGTAAAATGTTTTCGAAAGTTAATGGGTTTTTTAAAAGAAAAGCGTGAGGATCCAGAGATTCTGAGAGTCCCTGAAGCGATGGTCAAACGGATAGATTGGATGTCAGAAGGAATGAAGGCTGAATTGGATAGAGATCAAAGTGATTATGTTTATCTGATTAAAGATTTGATCGGCTTGGAAGGAAGAAGGTATCATCGAAAGAGAAACCACATCAAACAGTTTAAAGAAAGATATTCTTATCAATATCTCCCCCTTACCTCGGAATATGCTTCAGAATGCCTTAGATTGGAAGAGGAGTGGTGCAATCTTCGACATTGTGAAGTTGTCCCGGGTCTCATGAATGAGTGGATGGCGATCAAAGAGGCCTTTGAAAACTTTGAGACACTGAAGTTAAAAGGGGGACTCCTCACAATTGATGGAAAGGTTGAAGCCTTTACTTTGGGAGAACCTCTCAATTCAGATACCGTTGTCATCCATATTGAGAAGGCTAACCCATCCTTTGAGGGTATTTACTCGGTGATCAATCAAGCCTTTCTTGAGAATCAATGGTCTCATTTTACTTACGTGAATCGTGAACAGGATTTGGGGGAGGAAGGATTGAGAAAGGCAAAAGAGTCTTATTTCCCACACCATATGGTCCATAAATATAGGATTACGTTGATGGACAGGAAAGGAGGAACCGATGAAGAAAAGTAGACTTCCATTTTCCTACCAACGGTTCAAACAGGAATATCCGGAGATCGAGAAAGAGTATGATCGTCTGGCTAAGAAATGCCATCAAAGTGGTCCTCTCAAAGAAAAGACCCGAAGATTGATCAAATTGGGAATCGCCATTGGGGCAAATTCTGAGGGAGCTGTAAAATCACATACTCGAAGGGCTTTGGCCATTGGCATTACTCCTAAAGAGATTCGTCATGCTGTCCTCTTAGCACTGACCACCATCGGTTTTCCTAAGATGATTTCTGCTCTTAATTGGGTTCATGAGGCTCTCGAAGAGGGTCCAATAAATCCCCAAAAGGGAGAAGATGAGATCTAAGGGGGAGATGATGATTCAATGGGAATATCTAATTACGATTCATGAGATTCCAAAGGTTGAGGATAAAGCAGAAGGAGTGAGGATTGAATGTGATCAAGTTGGACGGTGTTTTGTTCACGATGCCTTTCGAGGAGGAGTGGAGTGGTTGGAGAAGATATTCCATGAAAAGGGAGAGGAGGGATGGGAGCTGGTTCAGCTGGGACACCACCACCAGGAATTAATATGCATATGGAAGAGGCAAAAGGAGGGCGGCAGGAAGGATTAAAGCGATTTCTTCTGGACCAGATCGAGAAGAGGGGGGCCATTCCATTTGTTCAATTTATGGAGTGGTGTTTGTATCATGAGACCTATGGCTATTATCAATCCAATCGATCAAGAATCGGAAAGAGGGGTGATTATTATACTGGTCCATGTGTTCATCCCCTTTTTGGTGCCATGGTGGCTAAACAAATCTGCCAAATGATAGAACTCTTAGGTGAAGACCGATTCGAAATCGTGGAGATGGGGGGTGCTCAAGGCTATCTTTGCGAGGATATTCTCCAATGGATGAAAACCCGAAGACCTGATTGTTACACCCTTACGACTTATTATCTGGTGGAGCGGAGCATTGGTATTCGAGATTTACAAAAGGAGAGGTTATCGAGATTTAAAAGAGAAGGGAAGACCTTCTGGTTGGATCCTGAAATTTTAAACATTGGAAGTGAGAAGTTTACAGGCTGCTTTCTTGCTAATGAACTGATCGATGCCTTTCCTGTCCACCGGGTTACCTTGAACCAGGGCAAACTGGAAGAGGTCTACGTGACCCAAGAGGGTGGAAAATTGAGAGAGGTGATAGGACCTCTTTCCACTCCTGAATTGATGACCTATTTTAACTCTATGGGGATAAATCTTTCAGAAGGACAATATGCGGAGGTAAACCTCCAAGCCCTAAATTGGATAGAAAAGATAAGTCAATGTTTAAGAAGGGGATTTGTCCTCACCATCGATTATGGATATCTCGCAGAGGAGCTCTATGGCTCTGCACGTTTTCACGGAACCCTTCTTTGTTATCACCATCACAGGATTTCTGACAATCCTTATGAACGATTGGGAGAGCAAGATATCACCTCCCATGTCAATTTTACTGCGCTCATTAAGAAAGGTGAGGAATTAGGGCTTCAATTGACCGGTTTCGTTCCCCAGTATCGATTTCTCCTTGCCTTAGGGATCCTTCAGGAATTGGATCTATTAAGCCAAGGACTTTCTGAAGAGGATCGGTTGAAATTGAGACTCACCGTTAAACATTTGATTGAACCAGAGGTGGGGATGGGAGAAATATTCAAGGTGTTGATTCAACACAAGGGCATGGTTCCCCCCCAGTTGGATGGATTAAGAGATCTTAGAACTATTTCTATGGTATGAGAGTCTTAGGAATCTTTGGGAGTCCGCGAAGAGGAGGTAATACGGAGATTCTTCTTGAAGAAGCCCTTCGGGGAGCAGAGAAAGAAGGGGCGGAAGTAGAACGTCTTTACCTTACCGAATATGTTATCACTCCTTGTAAAGAATGTCATGGATGTGACCAGACCGGAAAGTGTGTGATTCTTGATGATATGCAGAGGATCTATCCAAAACTTTTGGAATCCCATATTATCATTCTTGCCTCTCCTATTTTCTTTTATGGAGTCACAGGTTACACAAAGGCTTTAATTGATCGCTCTCAAGCCCTGTGGGCAAAGAAATATCTTTTAAAAAATCCTCTGCCAAAAATAAAAAGAAGAGGCTTTTTTATCTCTGTGGGAGCCACCAGGGGAGAGAAACTTTTTGATGGAGCGATCCTCACGGTCAAGTATTTTTTTGACACTTTTGATGCGGAATATGTGGGAGAGTTGGTTTTTCGAGGCATCGAAGGAAAAGGAGATATTCTTAAACATCCCGAGGCCCTTCAGCAGGCCTTTGAGACAGGTAGAAGATTAGTATTGGAAATGAAAAAGGATTAATCCAAATTAAAAAGAGGAGGTATCCGATGACCCAATGGCAATGTTCAAATTGCGGATACACTTTTGCGGCAGACTCAGTTCCTGAAAAGTGCCCTTCCTGTAAGGAAGTCTGTACTTTTCATGACGTAAGCTGCTACATCCCAGATTGTGGGGGACCGGGGAATATCGACCCAAGACTCATGGGCAAAAAAGATAAATCTATCAACGAATAAGCATTCGACCCTCAACGTCCAAATTTTAGAGCCTATCGGATGAAGGGCTTCGAATTTTTTAAATATTTATCGAAAGGAGAAGAGGAATGCGGCTTAAAGGGAAGAAACTTATTATTTTGGTTGAAAACCTTTATCAAGACCTTGAGTTCTGGGTGCCTTATTATCGTCTCAAAGAAGAAGGGGCCGAGATCACCGTGGTGGGTTCCGGGAGCGCACGATCCTACACCAGTAAGTATGGATATCCGGTGGAAGTAGATAGAGAGGCTAAAGAAATCGATGTCTCTCAGTACGATGGGGTCATCATCCCCGGCGGATATGCTCCGGATTTGATGAGGCGATATCCGGAGATGGTTAGGATCGTCCGTGAAGCTTATGAGAAAGGAAAAGTTGTTGCCGCCATCTGTCACGCGGGTTGGATGCTTGCCTCTGCAGGAATTTTAAAGGGAAGGAGAGTTACAGGTTTTTTTGCAATCAAGGATGATCTGGTTCACGCGGGAGCCACTTATATCGATGCTGAGGTGGTGAAGGATGGAAGACTGATCACGTCGAGAAAGCCTGATGATCTTCCATCCTTCTGTAGAGAAATCATCCATACCTTAAGCGAGTAAAATTTAATGAGGAGGGAAAAAATGAATTTGAGAGAGACCTATGCCTGTCGTCATTGTGGGGCAGAAGCAGAGATTACGCTCGATGGATTCGAAAAAGTTGAGGATGTGGTAAGAAGGGCCAAAACAGGGATCTGTAAGGCTTGCGGGAAGGAGACCGAGATTGAGGCGGTCTCGGACCAGGTGTTTGTCTGTCAGAATTGTCGGGCAGAAGCCGATATGAGTCTGGAAGGGTTTGAGAATGTTCAGGATGTCGTGATGAGGGAGAAAGGTCTCAAATGCAAGTCTTGCGGGAAGGAAATCTACTGGTCTAACCGAGAAGATATTAAAGCTTTAAAGGTGGCCATAGAAGCGGAAAGAGAGGCCTATCAAAACTATTCCAGAGCCGCAAAGAAGACAAAAAATCCAAGAGGGAGAGATATGTTTCAGCAATTGGCTGAATTCGAGATGAACCATTACCAGAAATTGAAAGCCCTTCTCAAGTCCCTTGAGGAACGGGGGGAGTGGATTCTTTACGAAGGAACGACTCTCAAGACAAAGAAAATTCCGTTGAAGCCCGAGAAGATTACCGGTCCAGATCAGCTCTCGGATATGGATGCTTTAAAAATTGCGATTCGGGAGGAAAAGAAGGCTAAGGCTTATTATCAATCTCTCGCAGAGCTCACAAAAGATCCCCGCGGAAGGGATATGTACAAACGTTTAGCCAGTGAGGAGGAGCTTCACGAGAAGGTACTCAACGATCAGTATTATAGTCTTCACAATACTGGGATCTGGAGCTGGGGGGATTGAATATAAGACTCTCTATCCGATAAAAGAATTTTAGAAAGATTCTAAAACTATCACGTTTGGAGGTTGAAATGGAAAAGTATAAATGTACAGTCTGCGGTTACATCTATGATCCTGAAAAAGGAGATCCCGACAATGGGATTGCTCCCAACACCCCTTTTGCCAAATTACCTGACAGTTGGGTGTGCCCTTCCTGTGGCGCTCCCAAAGATATGTTTGAGAAGATCTGAGGGGCTTAATCCTGATAACATTTTTTTAAATATCGATAATTTTCAAGGGTATCCTGAATCATTTCCAGGTCTTTATCATTGAGCGAGCGGATGGGTTTAGCCGGAGCCCCTAAAGCAAGCGTGCGGGGTGGAACCTTCGTTTGCGGAGTGACGACAGAACCTGCTCCAATAATACTGTATTCTCCAATCTCAACCCCATTTAGGAGAATGGCTCCTATTCCAATGAGCGAACCTCTTCGAATGGTACACCCATGAGCTACCACA
>JBDOIB010000042.1:0-1910 GCA_041082155.1 Thermodesulfobacteriota bacterium
CAGCCGTTACCCTTATCTGGATCGTTGACTCCCCTCTGGAAAAAGAAGCACTCCCTAAAATCAATGCTGTAAGAAAAGCTAAGAGAATTGATCTCCGAAGAAATGAAAACCCGAATAATTTCTGATGGCCTTCTCTGCTGATCTTAATCACCCCTTAAATAAAAAGCCCGTGATATTTTATACCACGGGCTCTGAGAAAAGAAACTATTTCCTCCTCACTTCGGCAACCCGGCTATCCTGCCGAAGGCAGGACCCGTGGCTTTCCGTCCCACGATTACTCGTGGTTTGGCTTTCTCGGTGATCATTTATTTTTCAATAAATAAAGAGCAACTCCAATGCCAACTGAGAAAGGTTCCTATCTTTCTAAAATTAAAGAGGATTTTATAAAGATGAGGCTAAAAGAAGAAATAAGGATCAGACATATTGTCCTGGGAGTGCCAATTTATGCTTAACTCTTTCACCTCCAGATTCTCTTTCAACCTTTACAGACCATAAGGAAATTACACTTCTGGCAAATTCTCTCATCTTCAACCTGGCTGAAACACTCCTCTTCTAAAGGTATATTATTCTCTACATCCTTCAGAAGAGACTGCATATCTTTTATGCTTCCCCTGATATAACTTTTTGTCTCCTCAACTTCCTCCCGACTTACTGAAAACCATAATTTCTTATTAAAAAGAAGATTAAATTCAATGACTCTCAGAGATTCAGCCGAAATATTCCATTTCTCTATCGCATATAGCCCATAACAGCTCAACTGAATAGGAAGATCCTCGGGAATGGCTCTCCCCGTCTTCCAATCATATATAAAGACATAATCTCCCTCTTTTATCGCACAATCAACCGAAAGATGAATCTTTATCCCATCAAGATAAAAAGAAGAAAATTCCTCCACCTCAAGCCAGTCCCCCTTGGGGTGTGACTTTAAACCATCATAAATATCCGATCCATAAAAATTTCTTAGACAGATTTCAACATTTTGGGCCACTTCCCTCCACTGTTCGTCCGACACTTCCACCCCATACTCATGCTCAAAAAGGGCAGAGACCCTGGGGTTCTTCCAGTAAGTCTTTGCCCTCGACTGACGAAATTCAACCCTCATCTGATCCAGGGTAATCGAGATGATCTCATCCACAGGAAGAACCCGGATTCCCCTCCGGATATTGTTTAGACTTCTTTGAATACACTGATGAACCTTCTCCCCTGCCCACACGTGGCGGTTTTTGAGATTCCTAAGAATATAAATCTTTCGGATTCTCTCCGGTGAATCTTCAAGCCAACCGTTCCAGTAGCCATAATAAAAAAACCAATACTGTCTCGGACAGGTTCTAAATACCTCATCCCGGGTCTTTGACCAGGAAAACTCATTCTTGAGCTCAACCATCAAATTAAAAATTTATCAGAAAGGTAAGCAAATCTCAACACGAAGACTTTCTATATGGACTCCTTCGAAGCCTGTTCTGCCACTCATTTATCTCTCTCTCCATTTCAACCATACGTCTACCCATCTCTTTTAATTCCGGGTTCGACCGATTCACTTCCTCTTCTTGAATTTGACCCTTCTTGGTTGCAGGGCCTTTGACCATCCGTTCCATATTCCGGACCCGGGTTCTCAATCGATCCATGAATTGCTTGGATTGAGAAGAACCACCTGCTGGTCTTTTTCAATTTCCTCCGTGTCAGCCTCCATTTAAATAGAATTATTTAGCTGAGCGATGCGCTTGAACTTCTTCAACTGGATTTTTAACTCATAAATATTTCATACTGGATTCCGTTTAACTCATAATTTGTTTTTGGATCATTAGATGGAAAGGGCTTAGAAATTGGGATGAGATTGATAATAAGGATGGGAGGTGACTTATCAGGCGATGGCGGGCGGCGGTTTCGGCTGCCTCCTGCGCCAGAGATTC
>JBDOIB010000052.1:0-30405 GCA_041082155.1 Thermodesulfobacteriota bacterium
TGAGAATGAAATTGAACTTTCTCCACGTTTAAAAGAGATCCTTCTTACCTGTCTTCTTTGCGAAAACTGTGTAGTAAATTGTCCAAGCGGAGTAAAACATGATCATGTATTTACAGATCTACGGACAGAACTTGTCAAAAAATATGGCCTCAATTGGAAAAAACGACTTATCTATAAATTGCTCACAAACCAAAAACTCCTTCACTCCTCATCTGTGCTTGCCAAAATTGGCAGAAATTGGCTTCTCGAGACTTTTGCCAAAGGGTTGCGACTGGGAAATATTCCTGTAGAAAAATTACCCAAACTGAATCCCAAACCATTCCGAGATCGCTTCAATGGAATCATCCAGCCCGAAGGAGAAATGAGAGGGAAAGTCTATTATTTCACCGGATGTTTTACAAATTACTTTGCAGAGGATGTTGGGCAATCTGTGGTCAATGTCCTAAAAAAGCTTCATTTCCAGATAGAAATTCCAGCTGATCAAGACTGTTGTGGAGTTGCAGCTATTCTCGCCGGTGATAATGAAATTCCTATGAAGGTTGTTGAGAAGAATCTTTCTACCTTAGCTCGTGAAGACTTAGATGCTGTTCTGGTGGATTGTGCGACGTGTGGAGCTGCTTTTAAAAAAGAATATATTGCCCTCCTTAAACGGAAAGGGATGGATACGAGCCGAGCAGAAATTCTTAAGAGGAAGACCTTCGATATTTTGGAATTTGTAGCCGAAAGGATTCATCTTCTCCCATTTCGCAAAAATGCAGATAGGGAAAAGATTCGTGTGACATATCATGACCCATGTCACTTGATTAGAGCTCAAGGAGTAAGCGAAGCTCCTCGAAAAATCCTGAAATCCTTGCCGGGAGTGGAGTTTATCGAGATGAAGGAGTCAAATATATGCTGTGGAGGGGGCGGGGCATTTCAATTTGATTACCCAGAGATCTCAAAAAAAATTACCGAAAAAAAATTAATGCATATTAGAGAGACTGGGGCTTCTATAGTCGTAACGGGTTGTCCGGGCTGCCGTGTCACTATTTCAGGGAATATGAATGAAAATGATCAGTTTCAGGTCCTCCATCCTATTCAATTGGTAGACAAACTCCTTTCGGATGAAAATTCGACATTAAAATCCATTTCACTTTAGCCCTAAAACGTCTTGCATGTCATAGAGCCCATTGGGTTGATGAATAATCCATAAGGCCGCCTTTATAGCTCCCCGAGCAAAATTGTCCCGGCTGTGGGCTCGATGGATGATCTCCAATCTCTCTCCTATCCCGCCGAAGAGAACCATATGCTCGCCAACAATGTCCCCAGCCCGAATCACCTGCATTCCGATTTCTTCTTGAGTCCTTTCACCAATCATTCCCTTTCGGCCATAAATCCCTACCTGATTAAAATCTCTTCCAATCGATTGAGCAATGAGCTCCCCAAGTCGGATCGCCGTTCCACTCGGAGAATCTTTTTTAAGCCGATGATGGGCCTCAAGGATCTCAATATCATAGTCTCGTCCTAAGACCTTCGCCACATCCTGAACAATCCGAAACATGACATTCATTCCCACACTCATGTTGGGAGCCAGAACACAGCGTACTTCTTTTGAAAGCTCCTTGATTCTCTCCATTTGATCGGGCCAAAACCCTGTAGTTCCAATGACAATCGCAAGTCCATTTTCCCTCGCAAACTCCAGACTCTCGAGAGAGGCCTGAGGGGTAGAAAAGTTAATAATCACCTCTCCATCCCCTTTTCTTATTCTCCCTTCCAATGGAACCCCCAATCTCCCTAACCCGACGATCTCTCCCACATCTCTTCCAAGAGAGGGATGATCGGCTCTATCCACCGCCTGGACCAATCTCATGGATGGGGTCTCATGGAGGACGTGAATGATTCGATTTCCCATCCGACCTGCAGCACCTACGACAATGACTCCAATCGTTTCGCTCATAGGTATGCCTCCTCCCATATCTCTCCTTCATAGATGATGTGAACCTCTCCTTCAAAAAATACCCTCTTGATCTGATCTTTTTCTATCTCGTAATGAACGGTTAGAATCTCTCCTCCTCTCGTTCGGACAGATACTGGGGATTTTACCAATCCTTTGAGGGCTGAAATGAGAACGGATGCTACTACTCCTGTCCCACAGGCCAACGTTTCATCCTCGACTCCCCGTTCATAAGTCCGAATAGAGAGGGTGGAATCATCCTCTACTTTAATAAAATTTGCATTGACGCCTGAAGGAGCATAGTGAGGATGAAAGCGAATAACTCTGCCCATATCCACCACATCAATCTCATTGATCTCTTTTAAAAATAAGACGGCATGGGGAACACCCGTATTAATGCTTGAGACGGTCAATTCTTTTCCCTCGATGAAAATCCTTTCATCCATCTTTACATCACGAGGCTTTGGCATCTCTAACTTGACCCGCTTTCCATCCACCTGAGCATGAATAATTCCTGCGAGAGTCTCAAATCGAAGCTGAGCTGGAGCAATTCCTTTCACATAGGCAAACCGGGCGGCACACCTTCCCCCATTTCCACACATCTCGGCTTCGCTTCCATCGGCATTGAAGAACCGCCATCGGAAATCGGCTTTCGTTGAGTTTTCTATAAGGATCAGTCCATCTGCACCGACAGAAAACCTTCTCCGACACACTTTTCGTATAAATCCCTTCAACTGGTCTTCGGATAATAAAGGATCCCGATGGTCAATCAGGATAAAATCGTTTCCACTTCCACTCATCTTTACAAAAGGAATCTTCATATTATACTCTCCCGGCCGCAAGCCGTAAGTCGTAAAGGTCATAGGTGAAAAATAATTTCTCCCTCCTTATCTCATCAAGAAGTCTGGTATTCTTTCTCTCCTCACCAAATCCTCATATTCCTCTCTTTCTCGAATGATAAACATCTCAGTATCTCGAACTAAAACCTCAGCCACTCGAGGACGTGAATTATAATTGGTCGACATAGAAAATCCATAGGCTCCAGCACTCATCACGGCAATGAGCTCTCCCGGGTGAAGTTCCTGTAATGTCCGACCTTTCGCAAGAAAATCACTTGATTCACAGATCGGACCCACAATATCGACCACCTGGTCCTTTCGTGACTCCTGTTTCACAGGAAGAATCTGATGATAGGATCCATAATAACTCGGTCGAACCAAATCATTCATCCCGGCATCCACGATGACGAAACGTTTCTCCTCATTCTCCTTAGTATAGAGAACCTTCGAAACCAGGACCCCTGCATTACCCACAATCACCCTTCCTGGTTCTAAAATAAGAGTGCAGTCAAACCCTCGAATCTCATCCAGAATGTTTGCGGCATACTCAACCGGATGAGGAGGTTCTTCATCTTCGTAGGTAATTCCCAATCCACCCCCAAGATCTAGGTACTGGATCTCCATTCCCTCTTTTCTCAAATTCTCCACCAGGCCTTTCAATTTTCTTAATGCTTCCACGATCGGTTCAACCTCGACCAGTTGTGACCCGATGTGACAATCAATTCCGATCACTTTTAGATGAGGCAATTGAAAGGCAACCCGGTAGGCCTCCGGTGCCTGAAGAATATCGATCCCAAACTTATTCTGTTTTAATCCAGTGGAGATATAAGGATGGGTCTTGGGATCGATGTCGGGATTAACCCTTATGGAAAGCGGGGCTTTCTTCCGCATTCGACCAGCAATCTCGTTGATTTTCTTGATCTCCTGAAACGACTCCGCATTGAAAAGAAGAATCCCGGTCCGAAGGGCATACTCAATTTCTTCCTCTTTTTTCCCGACTCCCGAGAAGACAATCTTTTGGGGATCAGCTCCACTTTTTAGCGCTCGATAAAGCTCCCCACCCGAGACGACATCCACTCCTCCCCCTAAATTCACAAAGAGGCGGAGCAGAGCCAGATTCGAATTGGCTTTAGCTGAGTAGCAAATTAGGTGGGGGATCCCTTTGAAGGCTTCGTCAAATACCCTGAAATGTCTAACTAATGTATTGTAACTATAAAGGTAAAATGGTGTTCCTACCTTTTCGGCTATCCCTCTGATGGGAAGTCCCTCACAATAAAGCTCTCCATCTTTATATTCGAAATAGTGCATCTCCCACTCCTATCTTTAGCCTTTTTTTATTTCTACACTTTAATCCTTCAAATTCTTTTAATTTTTAGTACAGATACCTTACCCTGACTTCTTCCGAAAGAGGGCTTTCGTTTCTTCGCGGGGAACGATCAATCGCAGTGACAGCATATTCGTAATCTTGTCCTATTTCAACCTCGGTATCAAGATAGAGTTCTTTAGTGAGATGGAGCGGTGTCACTCTTTCAAATTTTACTTCTCCTGCTCTCTTTCGATAGACATAGTATCCTAATAGGTCTGTTTCTGGATTTCTTCTCCAGTGGAGTTCAATCCCATTCTTTAACGGAATAGCCACCAATCCTGAAGGAGCACTGGGTGGAACCAGGTCTGTTGGAATCACCGGAGGGGTTAAAGCCCCTTTCCCTTCAATATCTGTTTTCACGACCCGTCTTAATGCTCTTATGGAATAAACATATTTTGTCTCATTCTCAACACTGAGGTCGGTATAGTGAGGGAGGGGAAGAGGTTCGCGATTCAAGGGGCGCAGCAGAAAATCCTTTCCTTCTTCCTTTCGATAAACGTGGTAACCGGTCGCTCCCGGGACAGGTTCCCATGAGATCTCTACTCGTTTATCCCCCCCTTCGATTCGGATCAATTTAGGCATGGGAGGAGGTTCATCCCAAAAGATGGTGACCGGATTTGAAGGAGAACTCGAGTACCCCCTTCGATTCACTATAATGACCTGAAATACATAGGCTTTTCCTGGAACAAGCTCTTCAATGAAAAAAGAGATCCTTTTCCCTCTTTCCTCCCAATTTAACTTTCCTTCATACAGCACTTCGATCTTCTCCCCGCAACCCTTGCACTCCCCTCCTATCAGATCTCCTACAGATCTTAGGATCTTAAATTGAGTTAGATCAGTTAGAGGAGATTTATCAGTATTTTCTTTGGGAAGTGTCCATTCTAAGAGAAGCCGTCCTTCAATCGATCTTGCTTCAAGATCCACAATCCTTTTGGGGACGATCGTGGACCAGGGCACTGGAGGCCCTTTCTTCCCACACGCCCCTCCTAAAAAAAGGATGAGAGACAATAAACAGGATAATCTAAATATAAAAAAATAATTTTTGGATTTCGAATTCCGAGTTTCGAATCTACTCATCATTTACGGGGTCCAAAGATGGCTGTCCCAACTCTTACATAAGTGGCTCCCTCTTCAATGGCGATCTCAAAATCGTTGGACATGCCCATCGAAAGTTCTTTTAAAGGAATCCCCTCTTTTTCCAATCTCTCTTTTAACTGGCGAAGTTTGATAAAGTAAGGCCTGCTCATCTCTGGAGACTCAAAATAAGGAGGCATCGTCATGAGCCCCACGAGTGAAAGATTCCTCAACTCAAAAATCTTTTTGGCTAATTCAAATACCTTTTCTTCTTCGGTGCCAAATTTCGTACTCTCGCCAGAAAGATTGACTTCAATCATCACCTTTATCACCTGACCTTCCTTCTCAGCCCTTCGATTGAGCTCTTCAGCCAGGGGGAGAGTATCCACTGAGTGGATCATATCGAAAAGCCGAACGGCATACTTTGCCTTATTCGTTTGAAGATGGCCAATAAAATGCCATTCCACCTGTCTCCCAATCTCCTCAATCTTCTTTTTAGCCTCCTGGACATAATTCTCGCCCAGGATCGAAACCCCTGCATCAATGGCCTCCTTGATTCGGCTCACTTCTACGGTTTTCGATACCGCCACCAGTTTGATCTCCTGCGGGTCTCTCCCTGCCCTTTGAGCGGCCCTCTTTATCCTTTCCATCACCTGAAGTAAATTTTCCCTGATGGTCGACATCGCCATATTTTAATTAATCATGTGGAGGCCTGTTTTTGTAAACTTTATAGCTTCTAAACGTAGGAGCATCTGGATCACTTCACAGAGAGGTAAACCAATTACATTGGTATAAGATCCTCTGATGGATTCGATCATAAATGAACCAATGCCCTGAGCCGCATATCCTCCTGCTTTATCGAAAGGCTCTCCTGTTTGAATATACCAGTCTATTTCCGAGGGGGAAAGCTTTTTGATTTTGACCAGGCTTCTGACAACCTTTCGATCCATCTTGTTCTTGTTTAGGTGTTTTATGGAAACCCCTGTGAACACTTGATGCTGCTTCCCGCTGAGTTGACGAAGCATGGTACGGGCCTCTTTTGAATTTTTAGGCTTTCCTAATATGGTATGGTCAATGTAGACAATGGTGTCAGCCCCAAGAACCCATCGATCTGGATAATTCTTTGCGATTTCTGAAGCCTTTGCTTCAGCTAACCGAAGGACATGTCTTCGTGGAGATTCTTCAGGAAAAAAATTCTCCTCGATCTGACTTGGAATCACTTCAAAATCAATGCCCAATTGCTTGAGCAATTCGAATCTTCTCGGAGAGGAGGAAGCCAGAATCAATCTTTTTGGCACCTTAAAAAACTAAGTGAAAACAGAAGGTTTGTCAAGTTGAAGAGAACCTCACAGGGTCAATCCTTAAAAATTAATTATATAAATTTAAAAAGACGGGGCAGGGTTAAAGTAAACCAAGGGAAATAGGTGATAATAAAAAGTATAATAATTTCGACTAATAAAAAAGGTATAATTTCTTTCAAAATAGGACCCACTTTCATTTTTGCTACCCCACAAACGACAATGAGGCACAGTCCCACTGGAGGAGTGATCAATCCAATCATCAAATTCACCACTACAATAAGGGCAAAATGCATGGGGTTAATTCCCACCTGAGTCACCAATGGCATTAATATGGGAACAAGAATCATGATCGCTGCCAATCCCTCCAAGAAACAACCTACGATGAGGAGGAAGAGATTGATCAGAAAAAGAATGACATAAGGATTTCGTGAGATCGAGAGAATGTATTGACTCACCTTTTGAGGAATTTGCTGGGTCGCAAGAATCCAGCTGAAGGCATTGGCCATTCCAAAGACGATGAGAATGGTACTCGTTAATACCATACTTCTGAAAAAAATGTTGGGAAGATCCTTTAAGGTTAAAGTCCTCAGAATAAAAAACCCTACAAAAAGAGCATAAACTACCGCAACCGAAGCCGCTTCGGTTGGGGTAAAAACACCACCGAGAATTCCTCCCAAAATAATAAGGGGCATCAGTAAGGGAATAATCGCCCCTGAGAGGGTTTTTAAAAAGTCTTTCCACCGAACAGGCTCTCTACTCTTTTCATAATTTCTCTTTCTTGAGATGATATAGTTTACAGCCATCAGACCAAATCCAATGAAGATTCCCGGTAATACGCCTCCTAAAAAAAGACCCCCTACAGAAAGATTGGTAATCATGGCGAGAATGACCATGGGGATACTGGGTGGGATAATGGGGCCAATGATGGAAGACGAGGCCGTCACAGCTGCGCTATAGGCCGTGCTATAACGTTCTCTTACCATGGCTGGAATCAAGATGGAACCAAGGGCTGAGGTATCAGCAACCGCAGATCCACTGATACCTGCGAAGAACATACTCGCCACAATATTCACATGTCCAAGTCCACCCCGGATTCTTCCAACCAGTATTTTTGAAAAATCGATGATTCGATCCGTAATTTTTGAGGCATTCATCAAATTTCCTGCGAGAATAAAAAAGGGGACCGCCATGATGGGGAAGGAATCCATTCCCGTGAATAAACGTTGAGGAATGAGATGAAGGGGGATGTTAGAGAGGACAATGAGTGCGCTGAGTGAAGTGATTCCTAAAACAAACGCAATGGGTATCCCTAAGGCCAAGGTAAAAAAGAAACTGATCCCCAAGAGGAAATTTATAAGCATTTCTCATCTTCCCTGATACGTTGTTCTCCTTTGATGGAAATCATCATTAAGGCTTCTAACAGAATCAAAAGAAAACCTACCGGGATCGCTAAGTAAGCCAAACCCATAGGAATTTCCATTGCAGGGGAGGTTTGTCCTTTTAATTTAAAAACCAGGCTAAACCCCTCTTTGACAACAATTGCAACAAAAATAATTAAAATAATCTGCGAAAGCTTTTTTAAGAAAATCCCCGACGTTCCATGAAGTCGATCCATGATAAAGGTCACCCCTACATGGGACCCCTCTCTAAAGGCCACAAATGACCCAAGAGAAGCGCCCCAAACCATTAGGTATCGAGCCAGTTCCTCCGACCAAGGTAAAGGAGCTTTAAGAATATATCGAAAGAAAACCCCCAGGAAAACGACAGAGGTCATTCCCCCCAAAATGAGAAAAAGACACCATTTCATTAATGATTGAATAAATCGTTCGACCTTCAATATCCTTTTAAAAATAGGATTCATTGAATTTTTTTCTATTTTCAGGGATGAAAACTGGGAGGAAGTGAATAAAAACCTTCCTCCCAGTTTCTGATTTATTTGGACAATTCGGTTTCTACTTCTTTGATGGCTCTCATCAATTTATCAATCCATGTTCGGCCAATCTGTTTTTCAACATATTCCATCACCGGTTTTTGCGCCGCCTCTCTAAACATGGCTAACTCTTTTGGGGTGGGGGAATAGATCTCCATGCCTTTCTCTTTCAATGCAGAGAGCCCGATGGCAGAATTAAGTTGTTGAATGGATCTTCCAATATATCCAGCATTGACCGCGGATATCCTTAAAATATTCTGAGTATCTTTGGGGAGAGACTGGAAGAATTTCTCGTTAATGAGAATGAAATCAACTCCATAGGAGTGGCCATCCAAAGTCAAATATTTTTGAACCTCATAAAGTTTAAAAGAAAGGATCACCGAAACTGGATTCTCTTGACCATCGACCACTTTCTGCTGCAGGGCTTGATAAGTCTCCGGCCAGGCGATTGGAGTTGGAGAAGCTCCAAGGGCCCTCACTAAGGTAAGATAAATTGGGCTCTCCATAACTCGGATCTTTAGTCCCTTCAGGTCAGCAGGAGATTTGATAAGACGCACAGAGCTGGTGAAGTTCCTGAACCCTGTCTCTCCATAGCCTAACACTCGCATCCCTGTTTTCTTCAGAATGTCTTCTGCCATCTCTTTCCCAAACCAACCATCCATGACTTTCCAGGCAATTGGGGCGGAAGAAAAGAGATAGGGAATATCTAAGACTTGAGCCTCTTTGTAAGTCCCTGCGATTGCCGCCGAAACCATACACATTTGAATGGTTCCCAGTTTTGTCGCCTCGATTAACTCCCGTTCTCCGCCCAGTTGACCAGCAGGGAATACCTTAACCTCTACAGCCCCCGAGGTTGCTCCCTCGACCAAATTCTTAAAAGCTGCACCCGCTGCTCCCTTTTTGGAGGTACACACATCTGGAGGGTCCACGTGACCAAACTTAATCTCAATAGGAGCTGCAAAGGTTAAGGTAGAGATAAAAATCAAACTCAATAAACCGACTAGTCCTCCTACCAGGATTTTTCTCTTTTCCATTTTTTTACTCCTCCTTTCTTTTTAAATTTCTAACTCCTTTTCAACTATCCTTTTCGATTTGAAATTTGAGTTTTGAATCACCTCCCTCCTTCAACCAATAATTCTTAACAGTTTTTCCTTCAATTACATCTCAAAAGGAACTTTTACCAACTCTCCTTTTGAGAATGCTTCAAAGGCCTCCTTAGCCTGATCCAGTCTAAATCGTTTCGTAATCATTGGCTCTGCTAAAACCTTCCCATATTCTACCCAACGAATGGCCCTGAGAAACTCTCTCGGCCGAACCCCTACATCTCCTATCACCGTCAAGCCGCTCCTGAGCAGGGTCAAAGGACTGATTGTGGATTCGGGATAGAGACCAAAAAGAGAAACTTTACCTCTCGGTGCTCCTAAATGGATGGCCAGGGGTACAGTAGAAGGATGATTCGCTGTCTCCACCACAATATCACATCCCTGACCTTTCGTGATTTCCCTTACCCTCTCCACGACATCCTCTCTGCTTCCATTGACGATATGGTCAGCCCCAAGCTTTCTGGCAATTTCAAACCGTTTGGCATCTTGATCCAGCCCGATGACAATGACCAAAGAGACCCCAGCAGCCTTAAGCGCCTGGAGATGAAACAACCCAATTGACCCGGGACCAATAATAGCTACTGTATCTCCTACTCTCGGTTTTATATGGTCCAAGGTGCGCACAGTGAGGCCGATAGGTTCAAGAAAAGCGGCATCCATCATTGAAATACTTTCCGGTAATTTATAGGCCACGAATGCCGGAACGACACGATATTCTGCAAAGGTTCCGTCACAGGTGATTCCCAGATGGCGCCACTGAAGACACATGTTTGGATAGCCATTTAAACAGTTCTCGCATTGGTTGCAGCCCCAGAGGGGGTTGAGTCCCACCTTATCTCCGGGTTTAACGTGATCAACCCCTTTCCCCACCTCCGCTACAACTCCCGCCCCTTCATGTCCCATAATCAATGGAATCGGCACCGGAACCCGTCCTTTATATTTATTAATAAGGATCATTACATCGCTGTAACAGATTCCAGCCGCCTTCATTTGAACCAACACCTCTCCAGGTCCGGGTTCTGGGATGGGAAGTTCCTGAACCTCCATCGCTCCTGCGTCTTCTTTTACCTTCACAATGGCTTTCATAAGAGGCTCCATATAAAACAAAAATTTAAAAAACCCTAAAATTTAAACAAATTCGTTATGGTGGAAAACCCAGTGTATAAAGATGCCTTCCCCCTTTCTCCCCTGGTCCTTTAATCACAGCTTCGATCTCTTCTCGACTCCTCTGGGTCATCAATTCAATGGGAGGGAGTACTCCTGGGGGGAACTTCTCCAGAATATCGTTATGAAGTTTGACCAAATAGTCGAGAAATACCTCGATGGTTTTATACGCCTTCTTAGGATCAGCCAAAGAGGCCTTTCCGAGTACTCCTTCTGGATGAGTGATGCATTCGATTCCTCGGGTTCCCCATTGACAATGGCCTGGAATTGGATAACCATAAATATCTCCCCCCTTGTCTACATGTCCTTCGGGTAGAAATCCCTCTGTTTTCGTATCTTCGGCATCCTCCAGTCTGCACAACTCAGGGAAAAGAGCCATCGACATGGAAGTCTCCGCTTCATCTGCATGACGGAATGGTGTTTCATAGGGACCCCCATGCTCTTTATCTTTCAAAGCGTCCCCCATGACCCTCGGCACATCCAAAAAAATCAATATGGCCGGAACCTGATATCTCTTTGAAAATTCATTGATGGCAGAGGGAACCACATATTCCTGCCCATGAAGGCTGAAGAGGATCTGTTTCCGAAACCCTGTATTCCATAGGCCAGCTATCACCGCTCTAATATAGGCAGAAAACACATCATCTGGAATGACTACCGTTCCCTTTTGTCCCAAATGGTAAGCGGGATGGGAACCGTAACAGATCGGATGAGCCACTGTACATCCTGTCTCTTTTGCCACCATTTCGGCCATCCGGGTCACAAGAAAGGTATCCTCCCCGTAAGGACCGGCCGACCCGTGGTTTTCTGTTGAACCAATAGGAATAAGGATAATGTCATTCTTTTTTAATCTCTCTTCCACTTCTTTCTTTGTCATGGTCTGGAAGTAGATTTTGCTCGGTTTGTCCATGTGGCCACCTTCCGGTGGAAACTTCCATCTTCCCATTGCTTTCCTCCTTTTGAACGAGTTTTCACTCTTTTCGATGACTCGGGAGTTGGGGTGAATAAATCCAGATAAATTTCAGCACCTCATCTCCGGTATTAACAATCTTGTGAAGCTTCCCTGGAGGATTATAAATACATACTCCGGGTTCAAGGGGAATCTCTTTTCCTTCGGTCACAAATAATCCTCTACCAGAAATAAAGAACATGACTTCTTCTTCATTGTCATGCTTATGCTCCGGCACCATTCCTCCCGGATAGGTTTCATTGACACCCATGGCCAGATTCTTAGAGCCTACCGTTTTCTCAGAAACCAGAATCCAAGAGACCCTTGGTGGATCCCTGCGCTCTCCTTTAACATCTTTAATGTGAACCACTTTGAGCTCCGACATTGACGCCTCCATGAGCTTCATCAAAAGATTAACGAATTAAGATCCCTCCATTGACGTCCAAGGTAACACCTGTGATCCAATCCGAACGTCTGGATGCTAAAAAGATGGCTGCATCTGCCACATCCTCCGGTAATCCATCCTTCTGGATTGCACGACCAATATTCCAGGTGGCAAATACCTCAGGGGGATATTGTCTGGTCTGTTCTGTCAAAATGGGACCGGGAGCAATGGCATTCACATAGATTCCGGAAGGGCCAAGTTCTCTGGCTAAAGTCTGAGTAAGCCCAATCACACCTGCCTTTGAGGCTGCGTAATTAACACCCACCCCAGGGCGTCCGGTCCTTCCTCCCAGAGAAGCAATGTTGATGATCTTCCCCCGGCCTTGCCTTTTCATAATCGGAGCAACTGCACGGCAGCAGAGAAAGGTTCCCGTTAGATTCACCTTCAGGACCTCTTCAAAAATTTCTAAACTCATTTCCTCAATGGGTTTATGCCGGGAAATTCCCGCATTGTTCACCAAGATATCAATGTGGCCAAACTTTTTTACCACCTCTTCCACTGCCTTTGAAACCTCGGCTTCTGAGGTCACATCGGCCCGAATAGCTATAACCCTCTGGCCTGTTGGGTCAAGCGAAGATGCCAAACTTTTCACCAAAGGGAATTCGATATCCCAGAGGGCAAGCATTGAACCTTCGGCAAAAAATTTCTCTGAAATGGTTTTTCCTATTCCTTTTCCCGCACCTGTAACAATTGCTAAAAGATCTTTAAGCTCCAATTTTTCACTCCTTTTCAAGGATTTTATAAATTAAAAGATATCCTTTGGAATCTTTACCTCCCAGATTTTCCTCATTTCTTCATTTGAAATATCATAAACAGCATTTGTCGGAGGAAGAGGCTCTTCTCTCATGAATTCAGGTACGTCAAAGAATTCTTCTGAAACTCCCGCTCGCCGGTTAAATTCTCTCTCTGTCTCAAGAGCCTCGATTCCCATTTTTTGAATATCTTCGTAATCCACCTCCCATCCATAGCGTCCTTTCAAAAACAGGGCAAAAAGCTCGGGATTCTTAACGAAGGGCGGTCGAGTGAAAAGACAGAGTCCCATGGTATCGAGGATGGCAGCTCGGATTTGAAGTCTCCTTGAATTCTCTATCTGACCCTCTTTTCCTAAAGGATTAATGGTCCTTGCAGTCTCAAAGGCATTTCCAGCTGTATGGTCTGCTCCCATTGGAGAAGTGGTATAGGTTACCCCGTTTCCTTTTAAAGCACGTGGATCATAACCAGGAATGGCTTGCCCTTTAATCGCGGGGATCCGTCTTACTCCAAGAATACGTCCTGTAATGACAACCCCGTTACCAAGAATCCTACCCAAATAAGTCCCCTTTCCAATCTGGCGAATAAGGTCTTTTGCCCTCTCTGCATCTCCAAAAGGAATGACCCCTGCTTCCATCACCACTCCAATCGCTGCACCTGTTTCGATGGTATCGACTCCCACCTCGTTACAAAGGCTATTCAGTTCAGCAATGTCATCCAGATGACCAATCCCGCAATTGGCTCCGAGAAGAACAATGTTTTCATATTGAATAGAGGCTACCGTTTTTTTCCCTGAAGGATCAGGAAAGACATTCGAACAAGAAATCACACACCCTCTCGTACAGGGAGTTCCTGAACGCCCTTCTCCTCCCCGACTCGAAATCACCTCTGCGATTCGTTCTCCACAAATTTCTTCGGCCTGTTCGAATCGACCTATTCTAAAATTCCTTGTGGGAAGAAGACCCAGTTCATTTGCAATCATCAAAATGGCAGGGGTCCCGAATTTATGTCTATTTTCAGTCTTCGGATCTTCCAGGAGGGCTTGAGTGAAAGTCTTACTCGCTTCCCGTAAGAGATTCTCATCATACATTTTGGGAGCATCAGCTCCTGAATCATCCACCACAACCGCTTTCACCCCTTTGGACCCCATCACAGCTCCAAGGCCCCCTCTGGCTGCATAGCGAATCTGAATATCATTTGCATCCGTAACAGCCACTCCTGCGGCTCCCATCCTCATCTCCCCTGCTGGACCGATACAAATAATTCCTACCTCCCGGCCAAATTTCCCTCTGAGGAAGTGAATGGTTTCCGAAACATATTTTCCTTTTAATTCGGGGAATTCTAAAAGACGCACCTCTTTGGTATTAATAAATACAACCTTTGGGATCTGTCTTTCTGGGAGATCCTCTAATACCACCGCTTTAACTCCAAGGCGGGCTATCTTCTTTCCAGCCTCTCCACCCACATCGCTTTCTTTTACTCCATGAGTTAACGGGCTTTTTCCACCTACGGAAAATTTTCCTGTGGTGGTAATGAACGTATCTCCTAAAAGTCCCGGAGCGATGATGAGTTTATTATGGCGTCCGAGTGGGTCACAGGTGGGAGGAACCTCCCGAAGGAGAAATTTGGAGATGAGCAGTCGTCCTCCCCAATGCATTTCCTCTTCTGTGGCCTCTTGTTTGATGATTTCCCCGGTTCGGGTATTAATCCTGACAATCCATTTCATTCCCTCTTCTCCTGAATCGGATTTAATCTGATTGGACTCTTCACCTCTTCTAAGAGATTATTTAATTCATTGACCACCGAGTCATGGAGGTCGACCCCCTCCAACAAACTTTTTTCCTCTTT
Source organism: Thermodesulfobacteriota bacterium (assembly GCA_041082155.1). Lineage (GTDB taxonomy): Bacteria > Desulfobacterota > BSN033 > BSN033 > UBA1163 > CALIBK01. The sequence continues at coordinate 14,703 of JBDOIB010000052.1, forward strand.
CTCCCGTTCGATCTCTCCTGGAAGATAGATTCTGGAGACTCCTTTGGCCTTTCTTGAGTTTCTAATCAACTCACTATAAGAGTTTATTAATGTTTTAAATTCCTCTAATGGCATAAATCTTTCAACATGGATGGCCATGGTGAATACCCCGACGCCTGTTGGACCTAAGGGTTCATGAAAGGTCTTTATATTTGGGCCATATTGAGAACCCGAGAGCACTCCGGCAAGGATATCCACCATCAGGGCGAGACCATATCCCTTAGGTCCTCCAATGGGCAAAAGGGTTCCTTTTAAGGCTGCATCCGGATCGGTGGTGGGGGCCCCTGTCTCATCCAAGGCCCATCCAAGTGGAATGGGTTCTTTCATTCGTTGGGCTTTTCGTATTTTGCCTCTTGCTACCACACTCGAAGACATATCGAGAATGAGGGAACCTTTTGAGTCACACGGCACAGCGATGGAAAGGGGATTGGTGCCAAAGAGGGGATCGACCCCTCCCCAGGGAGCCATGGAAGGAGCCGAATTGCACATCAGAATGCCAACCATTCCTTCCTCTGCTGCCATTTGAGTGTAAAAAGCAAGGATTCCAATATGATTGGTATTCCTGACAAGGGTGATTCCAATTCCAAACTCTCGAGCTTTTTGAATGCTCATGGTCATCGCTCGATGAGCAGCCACCTGACCTAACCCATTCCCACCATCTAAAAGAGCCGTAGCTCCTTCCTCTCGGATAACTTCAAGAGGGGTGGGGATAGAAATCATTTGATTGGCCAAGCGATCTGAAAGGAGTTTTAAAAAACGAACCCCATGGGTATCGACTCCTCTCATTTCAGCTCGAACCAAACATTCGGCAACCAGGTCCGCTTCACTTTCTGGAAGATTGAGCCCTTTAAGGATTTCCATGGAAACTTCTTTTAATTTAGCCACCTGAACCTTCATCAATTTCATTACTCCTCTACCAATCCCAAGAACTCAAAAACCTTCTGAAGCTGATTTAACTCAACACTTGACATCCCTGCCCTTAACTTCTCTGCCTTTATTCTCTCTGCTTCTATCCTTTCCAACGATTTTTTTAATACCTCTTCACAGGCCTCTCGCTCCACGACCACCATCCCATCCTCATCTCCCAGAATCAGATCTCCCGGGTGGACTATTATGCCTCCAAACAGGACGGGATGATTGATTAATCCGAGAACCGTTTTTGTAGTTCCTTTGATGCAAAACCCCCTACAAAATATCGGAAATCCCATCCTTATGATTTCCGAAGAATCTCTGATACAACCATCGATCGCCAGTCCTCCCAAATTTTTAGCCATGGCCGAAGTGGCCATCAGTGCTCCCCAGTAGCCTGCCTCATAATATCCCCCTACAGAAGCCACCAGGACATCGCCTGGCTGAGCCTTCTCTAAAGCCTTATGAAGCATTAAATTATCTCCAGGGGCACATTGAACCGTAAAAGCAGGTCCGCAAAGACGGATTCCGCTTTTTATAGGCTTAATCGCACTATCCACGGCACCCTTCCTTCCATAGGCCTCATGGACAGTAGCCGTGGCTATCTTTCGAAACCTCTCAATCAAGTCTGTGGGAGGTCTTTTAAACCGTGTGATGACATGAATCACTCTTTAGATTTCCCCCTTCATCTCTTTCACAGGATTTTTTTGAGATATTCCAAGGAATTCCTTAGATGGGTGCGAACAGCCTGCTCGGCCCTCTCAGGGTTTTGGGCTTCCATTGCATCCAATATTTCCAGATGTTCTTGAAATGATTCTTTGGAGCGTGTCGATGGAGACTGATTAAAAAAATAGATCCGGTGCCTCACAATGTGGTCCTGGAGCCCTTTATAAATTTCTGTCAATCGACTATTGCCTAAGGTTTCAAAAATAAAGGTGTGAATTTCATCTCCTGACTTAAAAAAACTTAATTCGGATTTCCCTTTTTCATTTTCAGAGGAGGTAAATTTTTCCCTAAGGAGTTTGAGTTTCTCCTTGTCGACTTTCATAATGGCCCGTTTTATGGCCTCACATTCCAAGATCTCCCTTATCTCGAAGATTTCTCGAACATCTTGGAAAGAGATCCTTGAAACAAAGGAGCCTCTCCCTGGAATATTTTCAACCAAGCCCTCTTTTTGCAGTTGCTGAAGGGCCTCGCGGATCGGTGTTTTACTTGTTTTTAATTCTTTTGAAAGGTTGCCCTCATTAAGGGGCTCCCCTGGTTTTAACGTATTGTTTATAATTCTTTTTTTAAGATTCTCATAAACTATCGTCTTTTTGCTTTTCGGGACACCAACCATTTTCATTATTTAAGAAAATATTTTTGGAATATTTTCAAGATACTATTAGCATACTCAAAAAATCCTGTCAAGGATAAAATTATTCCCTGAAAGTCTTGACAACTTATTTAGGGAAGTGTATTAAATTTTCCTGATTTAATTCTTTCCCCTTCTCTTAATTTTCTCGAGAGGCTTTCACCAGAAAAAAGAGCTGATTTCAGAATTAGAGGAATCACTTCAACAGATTGACGGGGAAGATGAAATTTGATACTTAACATTAAACAGATGAAAGAAAAGATCAAAAAAAGAGATGAACTCCAAAAGATCGTAGAGACTCTTAAAAAAGAAGGAAAACGAATTGTCTTTACAAATGGATGCTTCGACCTTCTTCATGTGGGCCATATTCGATATCTCGAGAAGGCAAAGAGGCTTGGGGATATCCTCATCGTCGGGCTAAACAGTGATCGTTCAGTTCGCCTGCTAAAAGGCCCAGAACGCCCAATTATTCCAGAAGAGGAAAGGGCTGAGATCCTTTCTGCCTTAGAGTGTATCGATTACATTACCCTTTTCGATGAATCCACCCCCCGGGAGCTGATTGCCCAGCTTCAACCCCATGTTCTTGTCAAAGGAGGAGACTGGACCAAAGAGACCACGGTAGGAAAAGAGATTGTGGAGGCCTCCGGAGGAAAAGTGGTCATCCTTCCATTTGTAGAGGGCCATTCGACTTCGAACCTTATTCATACCATCCTCACCCGTTATGGAAAAGGTAAAGATTGATCCATGAAATCCCTTCGAGAGATTGGAGAATTTGGATTGATTCGAGAAATAAGGAGGTGGGTCACCACTTCAAACCCAAGTCTGATTCAAGGGATTGGAGATGACGTGGCTGTGATCGCTTTCGGAAAGGAAGCCCTTCTCGTGACCACCGACCTCCTGATCGAAGGGGTCCATTTTGAGCGATCTTGGACGAACCCCTACCTTTTAGGGAAAAAGTCTCTGGCTGTGAATCTCAGTGATATTGCCGCAATGGGAGGAACCCCGAAATACTTTCTGATCAGTCTCGGAATACCCCAAACCCTCTCTTTCTCTTTTGTCTCCAATTTTTATCGAGGACTAAAAGAAGAGGCTAAAAAGTTCAATGTGGATTTGATTGGGGGGGATACCTCCCTTTCTGAGAAACTCCTGGTCAATATCTGCTTGATTGGCCAAGGAGAGAGGGAAAAACTTATTTTCAGAAAGGGAGCTCGGGTAGGGGATGACCTTTACGTTTCAGGGACCTTAGGGGATGCGGCCCTTGGATTAAAGTTTCTTAAAGACCGGAGGATAAAGAAAAAACCCAAGACATTGATCGAAAGACATCTTGCCCCCACCCCAAGAATTGAACTGGGCCAGGCTCTTGCTCAACAAAGATTGGCTCATGCCATGATCGATATCAGTGATGGACTCCTGAGCGATACTCAACATATCCTCGAGGAGAGCAAGGTAGGGGCACGGATATGGGAAGAGCGTCTTCCACTTTCTAAAAATTATTGCCAATGGGTCGGGCAATACTTCAAGGAGCCCTACCAGTTGGCATTAAGAGGGGGGGAGGACTACGAACTCTTATTCACAGCACCTAAAAAGCTGAGGACAAGAATTTCTTCTCTGAGTCATAACCTTTGCCTTCCTATTACTTGCATCGGAGAGATTCTCCCCGAGAAGGAGGGTCTGCAGCTGATCCAAAAGAATGGAAAGATCCAAGTGCCCAATCATTTGGGTTTTGACCATTTTTTAAAAACCTCAAGGAGGTTAGATGGAAAAAGGGGTCTATCACCTTAGGGATCTATCTCCTTTCATGAAACTTATTAAAAATACTAATAAATTTTTTATTAAATTCGGCAGGACCAATTTGTAACTCTTCTTGACAAACCCTTCTTCTATTATTATCTTTTCAACGGTAAATGTAATTTTTTAGCCTTTTTTCAATAGAGAAGGGGGTTTATAATGATTCCCTTTCTTAATACGAGAATGAAAGAAATTCTGAAAATGATTGTTGAGGATTATATCCAAACCGCAGAACCGGTGGGTTCCAGGACGGTTTCTAAAAAATTAGAGTCTTCTCTTAGTCCTGCAACTATCCGTAATATTATGTCAGATCTTGAGGAATTAGGACTTCTTTATCAACCCCATCCTTCCGCGGGAAGGGTTCCGACAGAGAAAGGGCTTCGATATTATATTGATCATCTTCTTGACATTCATGAGCTAAGCGAGGAGGAACAGGAACGAATTCGATCCAATTATTTACATCATCAACTCGAAGGAAAAGAACTCTTTCGGGAGGCCTGTCGAATTCTTTCCTCTTCTTCTCATTATCTTGCCGTGGTCTGGGCCCCCCGAATGGGAATGCTTATCCTTCAGCACATTGAATTTGTGAAGTTAAAAAGACATCTCGTTTTGGCTATTCTCATCAGCTCAACGGGATTGGTCCAGAACCGGATTATCGAAATGGAAGAAGACCTCTCCCAATCCGAATTAGATCATCTTTCAGATTATCTAAACAGGCTTCTCACCGGACTGACTCTTTATGAGGTAAGGGAGAGGTTGATCGAACAGATGAGAATAGAAAAACATACTTATGACCGTCTCATGGAACAGGCCATCAAGCTGGGAGAGAGGGCTCTGACCTCCTTTGATGAGACTGACGTTTTTATCGAGGGACGAACCAACATCCTTCAACAGCCCGACTTTGGAAATGTCTCGGTCATGAGCGATCTCTTTCGGGCCTTTGAGGAAAAGGCTACCATGGTCAAACTTCTTGATAAGTGCCTCTCCCCTCAAGGAGTCCAGATCTCGATCGGATCAGAAAGCGAAATTCAGGAGATGGAAGTTTGTAGTCTTGTGACCTCGACTTATGGATGCAAGGGAAGGATCTGGGGGGCTTTGGGGGTTATCGGTCCTCGTCGAATGAATTATTCCAAAATCATTCCTTTGGTGGATTACTCGGCAAAACTTCTATCTCAGATTTTGGAATCCTATTATTACTGAAACTGGAGTTGAAAAATGAACAAGGTTGAAGAGAAAAAAATCTCCCTCAACGGGGGTAACCTGAGAGAAGAAAAATCAGAAGAATCCACCTTAGAAGGAAAATCTTCTGAGGGGGAAAAAGAAGGAAAAAAGAATGACATTGAGGAATTAAAGAAGAGATTGGAAGAAAAGGAGAAGGAGGCTAAAGAGAATTATGACCGCTTCTTGAGAATGGCTGCAGAACTTGAAAATTATAAAAAACGAGCAGCGAAGGAAAAGGAAGAATATATAAAATATGCCCATGAAGATTTGATGAAGGCGATTCTTCCTTTTGTGGACAATCTCGAGAGAGCGGTCAATCATGCTGAAAAGGTCGTGGATTCAGGGGTTTTGGTGGAAGGGGTAAGGCTTACCCTCCAACAGCTCCTGAGTACCTTAAATAAATTTGGCCTTAGTACGTTCGACTCTGTCGGACAACCTTTTGACCCCACCCGTCATGAGGCCATGTTGGTCGTAGAGACCGATCAATGTGAGCCGAATCATGTGGTGGAAGAGTTTCAAAAAGGTTATTTCTTACACGATCGACTCCTAAGACCAGCCATGGTTTCTGTGTCTAAGCCTCTTTCCAAAGAGACTCAGGCACTGGAATCATAAAAGAATCTTAAAAAGGGGGAATCCATATGGCAAAAACAATAGGAATTGACTTAGGAACAACAAACTCGGTGGTGGCCGTAATGGAGGGAGGGGATCCGGTAGTCATCCCTAATCCCGAAGGAAGCCGTACCACCCCTTCTGTGGTTGCGTTTACCGACAAAGGGGAAAGGGTGGTAGGACAAATTGCAAAACGTCAGGCTATCACCAACTCAGAAAATACGATCTTTTCGATCAAGAGGCTGATGGGAAGGAAGTTCAGAGATCCCGAGGTTCAGAGGGATATTAAAATCCTTCCCTACAAAATCATTGAGGCGAAGAATGGAGACGCCTGGGTAAGAGTCAGGGATAAAGATTACAGCCCACCTGAAATCTCGGCCTTCATTCTTCAGAAGATGAAAGAAACAGCAGAAGCCTACCTGGGCGAGAAGGTCACTGATGCGGTGATCACAGTCCCGGCTTACTTTAATGACAGTCAGCGACAGGCTACAAAGGATGCCGGAAGAATTGCGGGTCTCAACGTGATCCGAATTATCAATGAACCTACAGCAGCTTCTTTGGCTTATGGGCTGGATAAGAAGAAGGATGAAAAGATTGCAGTCTTTGATTTAGGTGGAGGAACCTTTGATATCTCCATCCTGGAATTGGGGGATGGGGTATTTGAGGTCAAATCGACCAATGGAAATACCCATCTTGGGGGAGATGACTTTGATCAAAGGATCATCGACTATATTGCGGATGAGTTTAAAAAGGATCAAGGAATTGATCTCCGGAAGGATCGAATGGCTCTTCAGAGACTGAAGGAAGCTGCCGAAAAGGCAAAAATCGAGCTCTCCTCCATGATGGAAACAGATATCAACCTCCCCTTCATCACAGCGGACGCTTCCGGTCCTAAACATTTAAATATGAAATTGACCCGAGCGAAATTAGAAAAGTTAACCGAAGACCTCGTCGAGATGACAGAAGGCCCCTGCCGTCAGGCCCTTGCAGACGCTGGACTTTCACCTCGAGACATTGATGAGGTCATCCTTGTGGGTGGAATGACTCGAATGCCTAAGGTTCAAGAAAAAGTCCGGGAGATTTTCGGGAGAGAGCCGAATAAGAGTGTCAATCCTGATGAGGCAGTGGCGATCGGTGCGGCCATTCAGGCGGGAGTCCTGAAGGGAGAGGTGAAGGATGTCCTTCTTCTCGATGTCACTCCTCTTTCCCTCGGGATTGAGACACTCGGAGGAGTCTTTACCAAACTGATCGAAAGAAATACCACCATCCCCACCCGGAAAAGTCAGATTTTCTCTACGGCTACGGATAATCAAACAGCGGTAACGATCCATGTCTTGCAGGGAGAGAGGGAAATGGCTGCGGACAACAAAACCCTGGGAATGTTTGAATTAGTAGGAATTCCACCCGCCCCCAGGGGAGTGCCTCAGATCGAGGTCACCTTTGATATAGACGCCAACGGAATTGTCCATGTCTCAGCCAAGGATCTCGGAACCGGGAAAGAGCAATCGATCCGGATTACAGCCTCCAGCGGACTGACGGAGGAAGAGATCAAGAGGATGATTAAAGAGGCAGAGATGCATGCGGCAGAGGATAAGAAGAGACGGGAGCTCGCAGAAGCTCGAAACCATCTCGATACTCTCATCTATACTACTGAAAAATCCCTAAAAGAGTTTGGAGACAAGATTGATTTGAGCGATAAACAGGCCATCGAAGATGCCATTTCGAGAGCTAAAAAGGCGATGGAATCTAACGACCTCGGAACCATTAAATCTGCTGAGGAGGATCTCACTCGAACCTCCCATAAATTGGCAGAGGCGATGTATGCAAAAGCTTCTCAAAGGGGTGCTACGGGAACTGGTGCTGGAACCGGATCCTATGAGAGTTCAAAACAGAAGACCCAAGAGGATGTCGTGGATGCTGATTATGAAGACGTGAGTAAGAAGTAAAAGAAGGGTAGATCTTGCAAAAAGAGCGAAGGTTTTCCCTTCGCTCTTTTTGTATTATGAGTCGTTAGGGCACTCTTAAAGAAGACTCTATAGGAGAGACGATGTTTGGTTTTATTGAAAAATTAAAGAAGGGGCTTACCAAAACCCACCAAGGCTTTGTTGAGAAGATCGATCGGCTTCTTCTCGGGAAGAAATCCATTGATCCAGAGTTATTGGAGGAATTGGAGGCCATTCTCTACGAAGCGGATCTTGGAGTAAAGACAACCACCCATTTGATCGAAGAAGTTCAGCGAGGTTTGAAACGCGGGGAACTCAAGGATCCCGAGAGGGTGAAAGAGTTTATAAAAGAAGAAATTTTCCATATCTTGAAGTTGGGTGAAAAACCCCTTACCATTGACTTTTCTCAAATAAAACCTTTTGTTTTTTTAGTGGTTGGAGTTAATGGAGTGGGTAAGACGACCACCATCGGGAAGATTGCCTATTCCTATTCATCCCAGGGCAAAAAGATTCTGATCGGTGCCGCAGACACCTTCCGGGCCGCTGCGGTCGAACAGCTCGAAATCTGGGCAAAGCGGGTAGGAGCTGATTTCATAAAACAATCGATGGGGTCCGACCCTTCTGCAGTGGCTTTCGACACCATTCACGCAGCGCGATCAAGAGGGACAGACCTGGTGTTTATCGATACGGCCGGGAGGCTTCATACCAAAGTCAATTTAATGGAGGAATTAAAGAAAATAAAACGGATTGTGAACAGGGAGTATCCGGGGGCCCCCCATGAGATTCTTCTTGTCCTCGATGCCACAACCGGTCAAAATGCCATCTCCCAGGCAAAACTCTTTCACGAGGCTATTGGTGTTACCGGAATCGCCCTGACTAAATTAGACGGAACAGCGAAAGGAGGGATCATTATTGGAATTACAGAAGAAATGAAGATTCCCATCCGGTATATTGGGATTGGTGAAGGTTTGGATGATTTGAAAGAATTCAACGCCACCGAGTTTGTTCAGGCCCTATTCTGATTCCCCTCCGCCCCTTTTGATCCTTCAATTAAACCCTTTCCATTCTTTCCTTCACCACCCGCTTAAACGCCTCAACCACATCGGGATCAAATTGCTTTCCTGTATTTCGAACAATCTCCTCTAAGGCTTCCCACGGAGGCATTCCCTTTCGATAGGGTCGATCAGTGGTCATGGCGTCGAAGGCATCTGCAACGGCAAGGATCCTTGCCCCCAAGGGAATCTTAACCATCTCCCTCTGGGCCCCCTCAATGGTATCGATAAAATATTTATGATGGGAAACAACAATTGGGACAACCTCTCTTAACACTGAACCGACTGAAGAGAGGAGATAGGCTCCCTTGACTGTATGTTCGTCCATCAATTCTTTTTCTTCGGTAGTCAGTTCAGCTGCTTTTCTTAAAATCTCACCACTGACCTCGATCTTCCCAATATCGTGAAGTAACCCTGCAACCCGGACATTCTCCACCTCTGTCCGGGGCAATCCCATTGCCATTGCAATCTCCGAGGCGAGTTCCGAAACCCTCACGGAATGACCTTTTGTGTATCGATCAGTAGACTCGAGGTATTTTGAGAGGATCTCGAGGATTCCGATATAGGCGTTCTTTAAATCCTGAAGACGTCGTTCATTCTGTTCATAGAGAGTCCCAACCGCAACACTGGCCAAAATCAGAAACCCTCCCCACGAAGAAAGTTGAGCAATGCTTTTTAACATCTCCTGTCCCTTAAAAAAATGCTCGGGGAAAAGAATAAAGGAGATAATGATGACCAGGATCGAGAAAACAGCTGTAAGAACCCCTAATCTTCTCCCTAAAAAGTAACCCGTAGCCAAGACGGGGAGATAATAAAAATTTAGAACGATGGATTTTTCCTCAATGAGATAAGTGCCGAGAAAAGCAGCCAAGAGAATGATCAACACCAAAATCTTCTCAAAATGCTTGAGTACAAATCCCTTTAATCGCTCCATCTCTTCTCCTCTCTCTAAAAATCACTTGCAGATATAGCATGTTTGCTATATATAGTTACTATAAAAAAAAGAAAGAGGCAACCGTTTTTACCAATCAAAATCCTTATTCAGGAGGTAAAATCATTTTCATGGAATTATCTGAACCAAAGGATTTCATAAGAGAAATGATTGATGAACATATTCGAACCAATCGATTCCAGGGGAGGGTTGCTACCCGTTTTCCTCCTGAACCGAATGGGTACCTTCATATTGGTCACGCCAAATCGATCTGCCTCAATTTTGGTATCGCTGCTCAGTATGGAGGAACATGTAATTTAAGAATGGATGATACAGATCCAAGCGGGGAAAGTCAGGAGTATGTCGATGCGATCATTCAGGATGTGAAATGGTTAGGTTTCGATTGGGGAGACCGTCTCTATTTTGCTTCAGACTATTATGATCAACTTTACGAGTATGCCATTCAGTTGATTAAAGAAGGGAAGGCTTATGTTTGTAGTCTAAGCCCTGAAGAGATTCGACAGTACCGGGGGACATTAACAGAACCCGGAAAAGAGAGTCCTTACCGAAATCGCTCGGTGGAGGAAAACCTGAACCTTTTCGAAAGAATGCGGGCAGGAGAATTTGAAGAAGGAACTCATGTCCTTCGAGCCAAAATCGATATGGCCTCTCCGAACATGGTCATGCGGGATCCAGTCATCTATCGAATTAAAAAGGTCCCTCACTATCGCACAGGGAATAAATGGTGTATCTATCCGATGTATGATTTCGCTCATTGCCTATCAGACTCTATTGAAAAAATCACCCATTCGATCTGTACATTGGAGTTCGAAAATAATCGGGCTTTATATGATTGGTTTCTCGATACGTTAAGGGTGGAACACCATCCCCAGCAGATCGAGTTTGCTCGGCTCAATCTCAGCTATACCATTTTGAGCAAAAGGAGATTAATCGAACTGGTCGAGAGTGGAGCGGTGGAAGGATGGGATGATCCGCGAATGCCCACTCTCGCTGGAATGCGAAGGAGAGGGTTCCCTCCTGAAGCGATTCGAGACTTCTGCGAAAGAATTGGAGTGGCCAAAACAGAAAATTTGGTAGATCTCTCCCTCCTAGAGCACTGTGTCCGTGAAACATTAAATCAACATGCCCCTCGGGTAATGGGGGTGCTACGGCCTTTACGCCTCATCATTGATAACTTCCCTGAAGAAAAAACCGAAGAGATAGAGTGCCCTAACCACCCTCAAAACCCCTCTATGGGTTTTCGTAAAGTTCCGTTTTCAAAAATCCTATATATTGAAGAAGATGATTTTAATGAATCTCCGCCTCCAAAATATAATCGCCTCGCCCCTGGCAGGGAGGTTCGGCTCCGGTATGCTTATAAAATTAAATACGAAGGAATGCTCAAGGATCCCAAGAGTGGAAAGGTGATAGAAATCCATTGTAGTTACGACCCAGAATCGCTTCGCTCCTCTTCTTCAAAGACCCAAAAGACTGAAGGTGTGATCCACTGGGTCTCTGCAAAGCATTCCCTTCCTGCAGAAGTCCGTCTCTATGATCGTCTCTTTAATATTCCTAATCCAGCGGCTGAAGGGGATGATTTTATTAAATATTTGAATCCCAAATCCCTTGAGATCCTTTCCTCCTGCCAGGTCGAGCCCAGTCTTAGAGGGGCCCCTTCCGGAAGTAGATACCAATTTGAAAGACTTGGCTATTTTTGTATCGATTCTAAACTCTCCTCCTCAGAGAGACTGGTCTTTAATCGAATCGTTCCTCTCCGGGATACTTGGGCCAAACTCGTGGGACAAAAAAGAGAAAGGTTTTAAATAGGAGAAAAAATGAAAAGAGAAACGGATTTAAAAAAAAGGGTTAATGAAATCCTGAAAGCCTTATCCAAAGAGATTCCGGACGATCGAATTGCCCTTCGTTTTCGTAACCCTTTTGAGCTTCTCATCGCTACGATTCTTTCTGCCCAATGTACAGATGTCAAGGTAAATCAGGTCACCGAAACCCTCTTCAAAAAGTATCGTTCCCCAAAGGATTTTGTGGAGGCCGATCTTAAAGAATTGGAAGAAGATATTCGCCCTACCGGATTTTACAAAAATAAGGCCAAAGCCATTCAGAAGTGCTGTCAGGAACTCGTGACCCGATTTGGAGGGAAAGTTCCAGATACCCTCGAAGAGCTCATCACCCTGCCAGGAGTTGGAAGAAAAACCGCCAATGTCATTTTGGGAAATGCCTTTGGAATTCCCGGGATTACAGTAGATACCCATGTCCATCGAGTGAGCCAAAGGATTGGCCTCACGAAAAATGATGATCCTGTGAAGATTGAGTTTGATCTCATGGAGGTGGTCCCTCAAAAAGAGTGGACTCACTTCTCCAACCTCCTCATCTGGCATGGTCGAAGAACCTGTATGGCCAAAAAACCTCTCTGTGATCAATGTGTCATTCGAAAATGGTGTGACTACGGAGCCAACATAGAGACAAAGGACAAAGGGCATAGAGGATAGCGATAAATTTTTCCCTCAGGATTCTTCTGCTACTCTGCCATTCAATCATGTTTATGATTCTTCATGAGCAAATCCATAACAAAATATCTTTGATAGAAGAGGTCATCAATTTCCCTGGCTCTCTTCTTTCTGACCGAGGATGCCATTGGGAAAATCTTCCAATGGTCTCTTATTCTAATTTAATGGGAGCTGTTCAATCTCTGGCTCAAAAAGGGAGAAAGATTCTTATTATCACAGGATTTTTCATTCCAGGAGGTGAACCTCCTGCTACAGAGACGGATGGTCCTCCAGGAGCACTTATCCTTGCATGGGGGTTGAAACTCTTAGGGATGAAGGTCGCCCTTCTTTCTGATGAGTTTACTCTTCCTGCATTGAAAGCAGGACTCCATATCCTCGGACTCGATGAAAAAGAGATTCCTTTAATTTGGTTCCCTCTCGAACAGAGTGACCATGCGCCCACCCGTAAGACCGAAGATGAAGGAGAAAGTTCTCTTTCCGTTCGTTTCTCTGAAGATTTCTTTCGGAGTTCTATAGGGCAAGGTCTTACCCATCTCATTTACATTGAAAGGGTGGGCCCCAATCATACCCTTCAGTCTTTTCTTCAGCAGGAACGAAAAGGATCTCCCCCGGTTGAGGAATTTGAAAGACTCCTTCCTCCCCATCTAAGGGATCGATGCTTTAGTGCTCGTCTTGAGGACATCACTCGATTCACCGCAAAAACTCATCTTCTCCTGGAAATCCAGAAGAAATGGGAGCTTCCTATCGAAAGCATTGGGATTGGGGATAGAGGGAATGAGATCGGTGCGGGCCGAATCCCGTGGGAGGTTTTCAAGAACCAATCTCCAACCCATCGAGAAGCCATTTTCGGCTGCCGGATAAAGACCGATTATTTCATTTCCAGCGGGATCTCTAACTGGGGGGGATATGCCTTACTTGCAGGGGTATCTTTAATGATGGGAAAAAGAGAAATCTTAAAAAAAATCACTCCAGAAAACGAACAAAAGGTGTTGGACTACTTGATTCATCATGGCCCTGCCATTGATGGAATTACTGGCAGGCAAGAACCCTCCGTTGATGGAATTGGATTTAATGATTACATCAGGATCGTTGAACGAACGATGGAAATTGCTTTGGATTGATTCAGGGCAATTTAATGGAGCTAAACTACTGTTGTTTTCGATGCCCTTCTCTGAAGAAAATAGACTAAGGCAAAGCCTGTCAAACCAATCACATCTGTAATGAGACCTGGTTTCACCAGTGTTACTGCGGATCCAAAAAGGATCACTCGCTCATACCAATTTAGATCATTAAGAAGAAAACCTTGCATGGAAGCGGCTAAAGCATACATCCCAATTGAAGCAGAGACAAATATCCAGGCGGCCTCGATAAAGGTGGTGTTGATTAAAAGCATGGCAGGGGCCGTGATGAACATGAAGGGCAGGAGAAAAGTTCTCATGTCCAGTTTAAAGGCGTTGATCCCTGTTTTCAAAGGATCGGCTCCTGCAATCCCGGCTGCCGCATAGGCCGCGACACAGACCGGAGGGGTTCCATCAGCAAGAATTCCGAAATAGAAGACGAAAAGGTGAATGGCGATGAGAGGAACATCCGGATTCATGGCTTTCAGGGCAGGAGCCATAATCGTAGCCATAATCACATAGTTTGCAGTCGTTGGAACACCCATTCCTAAGATCAAACAGGTCACCATGGTGAGAAAGAGTCCAAAGTAGAGATTTCCCCCGGATAGGCCGATGATGATATTGGTCATATTAAGGCCGGCTCCGGTGAGAGTAACAATTCCCACCACGATTCCCGCACAAGCACAGGTTGCTCCAATTCCTGCCATCATCCTGGCAGCCTTATACATCGCATCGGCCATATTAGTGACAAAAGATAAAAAGGGGCTTACCGAATGAATTCTGTGAGTTTCGTCACTCTTTTCGATAGGATTTCTCAAAGTGAAACTTTTAAACAGACTTTGGATAAAAAAGATCAAAATCGCGGTAACAATCCCAGCAGCTGCAGAGGTCAAAGGGGTAGCCCTCTTGATGATGAGATAAAAAAGAAGGACTCCGATGGGGACTAAAAAATGCAACCCTCGAACGAGAATAGGGAAAAACTTTGGGAGATCTTTTCGTGGGATCCCCTTTAATCCAAATTTTACAGAAAGAAGATGAACGGCTCCTAAAAGGGCCAACTGGTCGATGACCGCAGGAAGGGCAGCAGCAATAACGACCTGAAGATAGGGTATCCCCAAAAATTCAGCCATAATGAAGGCTGCAGCTCCCATTACCGGAGGCATCAATTGACCGTTTCCACTTGCGGCTGTCTCAATGGCGCCTGCAATCTCGGGTTTAAACCCAAGCCGCTTCATTAAGGGAATGGTGACCGAGCCTGTGGTCACTACATTGGCGACTCCGCTTCCTGAGATCGTCCCCAGAAAGGCACTCGACACTACAGCTACCTTTGCGGGTCCTCCCCGGGTATGGCCGACCAAGGAAAAAGCGATCTTCATAAAGAAATCCATGGCCCCCGTCTTTTCAAGAATGGCTCCGAAAAGAACAAAGGCAAACACAAATGTGGAAGAAACCCAGAGAGGAACCCCGAAAATCCCTTCCATGGTGAGATAGAGATGATCAATGACTCGGCGAAATCCATATCCACGATGAGCCAGAAGTTCTGGCAGATAGGGCCCGAGAAAGGCATATGCAATAAAAAGAGCAGAAATGAGAGGGAGCGGAAATCCTATTGCCCTTCTTGCAGACTCAAGGACAAACAGTATCGTAATAACCCCCATAATCACATCCAGCGGGGTAGGATTCCCGATTCGTTTAACCAGATCAGCGTAGAAGAGAGTCACATAGATGGCTCCAAAGCCTCCAATGGCTGCAAGGATGAGATCATAAATAGGAATCCCTTTTGTTCTTGATTTCTTGGTCATTGGAAAGAATAAAAAACAGAGGATGATTGCAAAGGTAAGGTGAATGGAACGTTGAATGGTCCCGGTAAGTGCACCAAAAATGGCCGTATAAAGTTGAAAACAGGACATCGCCAGGGCGATTCCTGCAGAAATATAAAATAGTGGGCCAGAGAGACGTCGGGTCCCGTAGTCCGCCCCCTCTGCAATCTCTTTTGACTTCTCTAATACATCCTTATCGACCCCTTCATGATTGGCTTCCATGTTTGAAAATAACCTCCCAAAATAAAGGACGAAGGCTAACTTCTATGCTGATTATCCCACCTTCTTGAAGGTGAGAAAATTCCACTCTATCCTCTCTATGAATAAAAATCTGCTGGGTCATAGGAGACACAAAAAAAGAGAAATGTTCCAATTCAATCCCTTTTACATTTGC